>JAGVMI010000083.1 GCA_020053845.1 Candidatus Babeliales bacterium | reverse complement strand
TTGGTAGGAATGTAGGCAGTGATATCGTCACTTTGAATTTGCACAATAGGAAGTGCCGTAAGCGATCCGCCATTGGTCAGCTTGCCTGCACGCTCTAAAAGACGTGAGTGCAAATAAAACACATCGCCTGGATATGCTTCGCGGCCTGGAGAACGGCGCAGCAGAAGCGACATTTCTCTGAATGCTACTGCATGATTACTTAAATCATCATAAATAATAAGCGCATCCTGACCTTTATCGCGGAAGTATTCTCCCATGGTGCAGCCCACATAGGGCGCCAGATAGTGATTCAACACGGCTTCGCCTGCTTGCGCTGCAACCACGATTGTATACTCAAGTGCGCCACGCTCTTCAAATAAGCGTACCATGCGCGCAATGTTTGCCTGACGCTGCCCGATAGCAACATAGATGCAAATAACGTTCTTGCCTTTTTGATGCAATACCGCATCAAGTGCAACTGCCGTTTTGCCTGTTCCGCGATTACCAATAATAAGTTCTCGTTGGCCTTTACCTACAGGCACAAGAGCATCAATTGCCATGATGCCTGTTTCAAGAGATTGGTTTACCGGGCTGCGTTCAATGATTCCAGGAATTTTCGTTTCAATCGGATTGTAACCTTCTGGATGCAGATCGCCCATGCCATCGATAGGCTGGCCAACCGCATTAATAACACGCCCTATCAGTGATTTGCCTACAGGTGCTTTAAATACTCCACCTGTGCGCTTAACTACTTCAAGCTCTGCAACAGGAATTGCACTATACAGCAAGAAAACGGATGCAGAATCCTCATCAAGCTGCATGATGATGCCTTTGTTGCCACCCTCAAATTCAACAAGCTCATCATAGATAGCATTAGTAAGCCCATAGACTTTACAAATGCCGTCGCCAACTTGCACTACAATACCTATCTCTTCGAATTTTTCTTCAGGCAAATTCTGTAATGATCGTTCAAAAAGAGAGACTAGATCTGTTGGCTTTATTTCCATAATATCCCCTAGCGGATGAGCATTGCTCGTATATCCCGCAACCGTCGCCTAACTGAATGTTCAAAAAATAGCTCATTGCTCTGCATGCGGATACCCGCAATAAGGTCTTTACGCACTATGTACGTATAGCTGTGCGCCATCGCTGTCAGGCGCTTTATAAATGCCTCTACAAGCTCACGCTCATGCTCGGAAAGCTGACATGCACTGCTTATGCACATACTTTGTTTTGCATACATCTGGCGGTAGCGAACACTGACATTGCGCAGCACTTCAGCCAGGAGCTCAACGCGCCGATGCTCAACGAGCATAGTAACCAAATTTTTAATGCATGCGGGCAAGTGAAAGAGTTGTACCATAGATTCTACCGCTTGCCGTTTCATGCCTTGCTCAATGAAAGGCAACTTAAGCAAAAATAGCACCTCGCGATGCGCACTGATAAATCCATGCAAACGCTCTATAGTTTCGATATCCCGCTCATGCAATGTAGGAGCAAACACATTGGTAAATGCTTGCGCATATTTGAGTGCGAGCACTGCAGGAGGCACCTTCATGCGTTGCCTTTCTTATCTGTACCAAGCACCATACTCACATACGTATGTTGCAAGTCAGTGCGAGCAAAATGCTTTTCAAGTTCCTGCGCAGCCTCATCAAGAGCAAGGGGAAGCGTTTCAAGAAATGCACGCTGCTCCACAATTTTTTCAGCACGAGTACGCGCATACTCATGTAGGGCAATTGCCCGTTTTGCTCGCGCTGCTTCGCTTTTCTTCTGCTGCTCGTGAACTGCTTGGCTCCAAGCTCCTATGCGCTGCTTGAGTAATTCAAACAGTTCTTTTTGGTCACTATTAGCACACATTTGCATACAACGTTTTTCATCAAACAAGCATGCCTGCGCTCTCAGTTCTGCCTGGAAAAATTCACGCTCAAGAACTTGTTTGCGCAACATATCGGCTATGTATGTACGGTATATGTACACACCCACTGCAATGAGGGTTCCAAAATTGATAAGCCGAAATATGATCGAGACTAGCGTTTCCCCGCCACCTATCATTGCCCCTCCTGAACATGCTTGAGTATTGTATCGCGCAAGCTACGCACACATCGCGCCTCTTGCTCTTCACTGGGCATGGCAAGTTCTATGGTAGGTACATGACAATATTCATTCGCATCTTGAGGATGCTGCGGAGTATGCGCTGCAAAATATGCATGCTGTTCATGTGCAATAGTATGAGCTATCGTACGCTCTTTCTCATACGCTTCTTTGTTCCCCGTAAGCACACTCTCGAGCCCATCAAGCTCCTGCTTTTCCTGGTTAAGCTCACGTAGCACCGGCTTAAGAAAAAGAAATCGTATTGCGCCGTATGCGATGAGAAAATGTATGCCCTGCACGAGGAGAGTCGCATTTAGATTCATGACCAGCCTGGTAATGGACGTTCGTTACAGTGAAACACCCACCCATATGAGTCCGAAGGAGATAACGAGGCAATAGAGCGCCTCAGTTTCAACAAGACCCATACCTATCATCATAGTTGTTCTGATCTGACCAGCATTATCGGGATACTGACCAATCTTCTCGCACGCCTTCATGCCAATCATACCTTGGCCAAGCGAGGGTCCTATACTGCCTATCCCCATAACGATTGCCGATCCTAAAAAAGCAGCCGCTTTGGCGTAAAAGACTCCATCCATGGGCGTATCCTTTCGCGTTGTACGCAGTTGATCTTTATTCGTATTCTAGCGCACTTTTTTCTTTTTTTACAAGCACGGATATGCTAATGTCCGCTTTTTGTAGGCAATTGTTGTCTGCCACAAAGTCTCTCACCGCCTTTATATGGGCATGTTGCATGTCTCGGTCGCGCTCAAATTCAGCATCACAGTCAAGTATAAGTACAGGCACTGATCCAAGCCCATCTTGCGCATCACAGCGTTCTACAAGCCATTTTTCATGCTTTTCGTGCAACTTTTTAAAATACTCAAAGGGTACTCCCGCTTCTTCCGATCTATTGCGCTTAGCAATCCGAGCATGGCACGTTTCAGGCGCCGCACGTAAATAAATAAATCCATCAGGCTTACGTACCGTGCGCAACAGCCACTTATAGAGCTCTTGATACACTTCCCATTCAAGTTTATTCATAAAACCCAACTCATATGCATTCTTCGCAAAACAGTAGCGATCTGAAAAAACCGAGCGCTCAAGCAGCTGCACGCCTCCGTTTCCCGCTTGATCATAGATCTCGTGTTGCGTGACACGTGTCATAAAAGCATAGAGCTCAAAGCTCAAAGTCCAACGGTGCGGATCTTTGTAGAACATATCGAGCATATTGTGTCCAGCTCCCACATGTTGCCATCGCGCAAGCGGTTCAGGAACTATTTGCAAAGGAAGCTGCTCATCAACTAAGCGCAAGAAAGTGGATTTACCAGCCCCTATGTTGCCCTCAACAATAAAGCAAGCAACTGAGCGAGAATTGCTATGCATCATAGCAGACATATCCTTTGTTTAGCGTATTGAGACACACACACTCGTATCAGGGTAACGAGCTCAAAAAAAAAGTTAAGCTCTCGCGATAAGCAAGAGCTATAACACGCAATGCCATTACAAGCCTTTTTGTCATGACGGATAAAATCATTTAGAATTGCCCTACGTACGACTAACAAGCGCATGTGCTTCTTTAAGCAAGTGTATCATTTGTGTGGTGCTTTATATCATGCGTTTTATTCGTGTCGCGCATCGATTTACAAAAAGGTAATACGAGTATGGTTAAGCACTATCGCCATGTCATTCTTACGCCACTGCTTGTGGCCTGTGTTGTTTTTTCCCACACTATTGCTGCTGACGACTCTTCTATCGTTTTTGGTAACACTCATCGCTTTTTAGAGCGTTTCGACGAAGTCGAAGCAGGCTTCTCGGCATGCGAGCCAGAAGATTTTATTGAAAATCTTAACGTGCTTGATGCACTCACGGCAGACTCCGTACCCATAGGACAAGCAGATGGACTACGCGTTATCAGTCCCCAAACTATTATTGAATTACTACAGCAAATAGGGTTTATCACTACGCTTGAAGAAGAGCAGCTCTACTTACACACGAACATTCTCAACTCACGCAACATACTTGATTATCCAATCTTTGAACCCAATCGCTGCTGCTATGAATATGGCCTTACTTTAGGCGGACATATATTCTACAACCACATGCAACGATGCCATTTCACCGATAAGAGCACCGACATCCGTTCTTATTTTGCAATAGATAATGAATCACTCATTAATAGACTTGAAAATAATATCGCTGCCATAAAAGAACTATTTGCCGATGCACAATTTAACCTTGATATCGCTAAGGTTGCAGGAATACTCGGCAACATGACCGTACAAGAGCGCCGTGCAGGCTTCATGTTTCATTTAGGGCATATCGGCACCCGCTCTGAAATACGCGTTATGTGGCCATTCTATTGGCGTGAGCGCAACTTTTTCCTACGTGATAACGAAAAGCAAATTCTTGAAGAGGAATTTGGGGCGCTAGAAAAAAAGGCTCAAGAACAGTTTCAGCGAGATCACTTCATCAGTGATCAGCTTGGCTTTGGCGATATCCGCTTTGAAGGTGCATTTCGCGTCTATTGGAACGAACGAGCCACAATACGCGTCGGGTGGCTTGCAACAATTCCTGCATCTTTTGCTGTAGTCAAAAATATCAAAGGCTCCTCTTTTCCCAAATGCTCCAACGAACCCGCTTTTGATTTTGATCGCCTGTTTGATCTTGCATGCGTGATGCCCATCACTCCCGAAGTCCAAGAAGAAGCATTCAATATGATCAAGAACTTCTTTTTGGGCGCAGTTGATCGCCTTGCTGCTCAGTTGCTTGATGTTGATTTGGGCAATGAAGGGCATCCTGGCTTTGGTATTTTGCTGCGCAATACAACACGCATTGCCGCATTTATCAAGCATCCATGGGCAGAAAATTTTATGTTCAGAACACGCGGCTCTTTTGAGTATTTATTTGCAGCTCACGAACGGCGCATGTACATTAAAGTTAATGATACTGCAGGATTTAAAGTCAGAGACTTTGATAATCCGGACATGGCGCAAGAAAATTTGGCGTTCCTCGGACAGCAATTTACCAATAAGTTCTATCTCATTGGTTTTGACACTAAAATCCAACCTGGATGTATATTCCGCTGGACAAGTAAGTTGTGCTACGAAGGAGATCCATGGGGGTTCTATTTTGGCAGCGAATGGTGGGTACAGGGACGAGAGAGAATACAGGTAATTGATGCGCCGCTCTCAACCATAGTTACTCTTGATGTACCAAAAGAGCGCATTCCTTTCCCTTATCAGAACCGCATATTTGGAGGAGTGAGCTACCGGTTTGACCGCGAACATTGTAA
>JAGVMI010000039.1 GCA_020053845.1 Candidatus Babeliales bacterium | reverse complement strand
CAAGCCTGCGATATGCAGCAAGACTTGCATGCTGCTGCACAAATTGCCCTGGTAACATATGATATCTCACCAATATGCACACATCATGTATGAGATCCTTTTTAAGCGTAAGTCTCTTGAGCAACTGTTTTGCAAGGGGAACACCCGCATCTTCGTGCCCTAAACTGCGCCAGCGATCGTCAATGAGACGCGTTGTCACCGCTTTGCCTAAATCATGACATAGCGCTGCATAATAGAGCGTGAGACTGCGATCACTATCTTTGTAATCAACACGTACTGCAGCATCAATGCTTTGCATGGTATGTTCAAAAACATCACCCTCGGGATGCCATTGTGGATCTTGAGGAATGCCAATTGTTGCATGCAACTCAGGCAAAATTTCTGCCAGCCTACCTATATCTTTAAGCCAACGAATTCCCAATGAAGGACGCTCTGATTTTAGAAATAGTTTTTCAAATTCTTGTGCAATACGCTCAATAGAAACACCCCGAATGTCCATACGCATGCAACGCGCTTGGAGCGTTGCATCCGGATACATCGTGAATCTGCCTACAAACTGCATCACTCTGAAAAAGCGCAGCGGGTCTTCCACAAATCGCTCAATATCAGGCGCCCTAAGTATTGCGCGTTCAAGATCAGCAAGTCCATTAAATGGATCTATGAGCTGATGCGTTATAAGATCTATTGCCATTGCATTAATCGTGAGATCTCGCCGCGCACACGCCTCTTTAATGCTCAAAAATGGGTTGAGTGCTACTTCTGGCTTTCTTCCCACACTATCTGAGCGGGGAACTGACCAGTCAACATCAAGTATATGCAAGCGGAGCACTCCATATGACTTGCCAACTAAATCTACAGGCCCATGTGCACGCAATACTGCTTCAAGCTCTGCTAACGCAAGCCCATGAATTTCAATATCGCAATCTTTTATATCAACATTGAGAAAGATGTCGCGAACTGCTCCACCTATCAGCAATGCCTGTCCACCACGCTCATGAATCTGTTGCACAATAGTAGGAATAAGCGGATACCTAACCGTGATTGTGCTAATAGCTCTTTGAATATCATGGTCAATTTTTGTAGACTTCGTACCGGCCACGGCCACCTCTTACCCTCGTAGCAATAAGGAGATATATTTCATGATCTCAAGGCGAACTTATTTACTCACTCTCTTGGCTACCATAGTAGCGATCAATGGAGAAATCAAAAGTTTTAACTTTGGCAATTTTTTCGAACGCCTCCCTTTTGAAGAAGTAGTAGATCGGGAATATCGCGTTGCCCCTATGTGCACACTTACTATCAGTAATCGCCACGGCAACATCAACGTACATACTGAATGGAAACGTAATAGCGTATGCGTAAAAGCAATCAAGCGTGCTAAAAAAATAGAGCATCTCGCTCTTTTTGATGTCAGCGAAAAGCATAGCGCAGATGAAACACATTCACATTTATCACTTGCATCAACCTGCTACGATGAAGACACTGTGGGACGTATTGACTACGAGCTTATAGTTCCTGCTAATATAACATTACGTCTTAATACCGATAAAGGCTCTATTGATATTAAGGAAGTAAATGGCCCCATTATTGCTCACACTATTGATGGAAATATTGAAATCGTTAATACCACCAATAATATAAGCGCAACTAGCGAGCGTTCGGGATCTATTAGCATTACTCAAGCTCGTGGCGCAGTGCGCGCAACGACACATTCAGGCGACATTTTTATTACCGATGCTCGACACAATGTAGTAGCACAGAGCGCCAAGCGGGGAAACATATTAGTGTCATGCGCTCACGTTCCTGCCACCGCTACCATCCAACTTGATAGCGCAAGCGGCACCATCGAACTTGCTCTGCCTTCACATGTTAATGCATTAATTAATGGCAAAACAGAACGAGGCACTCTTACCTGTGATCACATGATTACTCTCAAACCATTATCAACCAAACTTGATAAAACAGCCTGGGGCAAGTTTAAAAAAGAAGTAGATGGCATCATGGGTAATGGTGAGGCAACTATTAAATTGAGCAATGCACGCGGCAACATTAAGATTCTTAAAACAACTGCTTAAGAACATTAGAAGTTATTAACAACCAAAAGACGCTCATTACAACTATGAGCGTCTTTTTATTTTTCGTAAACGTTCTAAAATTTGCCCAAGAAATCCTTCTGCAAAAGTTTTGAACAGCTCTCCTTTACTTGGGGAAAGCGCAGTCTGCAAGTAACAATAAGTACAATAGCGCAGATCTGCCAAAACACGCATGCAATAAAAACGTGTTATATCCTCTTTAGAACACGCACTTCCCAAATAAGCGATGAGCATCGCAAGCATTTGTTGATCTGAAAACTCCTCTATTGCGCACACACATGCCAAATCAAAAAGAGGATCCGTCATTGCTGCACACTCCCAATCAATAAAATACGTACCCTCTTGCGTATCAAGCACGTTACTTACTTGTGGATCAAGATGGCAGGGAGCGCTACATAGGAAAATTTTTTCTTTTGAAAATGTTGCTATGCCTGGCAACACTTCTTGTAAAAGTACACTCGGAAAATCTACTGCAAGCCCGAGAGCACTATCAATGTAATGCTTAATCGCCTGAAAAGGACAAAATGTATTAGGAAATTGCGCCCCAGACGCATGAAGTCGCCTTAATAAGTTGATATATTTTTCTTTTGTGGTCATATCACTAAGATCAATATCTGCTTTTTTATCGATAAGCTCTGTAATAAGAATTCTCTTTTGAGGATCATACAATAGAATAGCAGGTGCAATTTCGTACGCTGCGGCTATTGTTCTGCATAACGCATCGTTTGCAACGGAAGTCAGAAGTAAATCTCCATAACGATTACCACATTTTGCAAAGTATTTTTTTTCGCCGACTCTAACCACATAATCACTGTTGTTATAGCAATTAGTTATGCCATCTTTTAACTGGTGCACAAAAATATGTGATGGGTTGGTTAATAAAAAATCTGCAAGCAAATGCTTGATACTATCCTCTATCACGCTGTTCCGTTCGCTGCTAAAGCAAGTTACACGTACGAGCAGCAGTACATTACATAAAAAAAAGCGATACCGCACACTACACTCCTATCGTTGAAATACCACAGGCATACTAAAGAGAAAGACCGTGTGGGAGATCTGCTAGAAGGCTTTCGGCATCATATTAGCCTGGAGAACATTAGATAGGAATTTATGGTGGAGCTAACCGGACTCGAACCGGTGGCCTCATGCATGCCATGCATGCGCTCTACCAACTGAGCTATAGCCCCATGCGTTTTTAAACGAGCAAAATAGTGCAATATAGTATAAAATAATCGAGTTAAATGTATACCAAAAGCTCACACAAACGTAGTAAAAAGCAGGACTTCATGCAGTATACCTACACTCGCACGACTTTGCTTTCGTGGTGCATAGCACTTGGCATAGCGCTCAGCTACGCCATAGCTGCCGCCACACCAATCGCATCTTTTGTCACTATATCCACACAAGCAGTTGACGACAAAATAACTGCCATCACACTTCACTTGCCTGTGAATAAAGGTGATTTTCTCTATCGAGATTATCTGAATATAACAACAGATAGTCCTCATGTAGCCTTATCAAGCTGGCAAGCTTCGTCAGAAGCTGTTTCCCACTACGACGAAACATTTAAAGAAACTAAATATGGCTACGACGAGCCAGTTTCACTCACTATGACTGCGCGAGCAAAAGATACGCTCACATCGCAGCCGTTTATCACAATTACGTACCTTCTAAGCTCAAAAAAGAAAGTTGTGCAAGAAGTAATTGCTCTGCCATTCACGACTACGTCAGATCAGTCAAACAATGCACATGCAGTAAGCACGCCTACTGCAAGCCTATCGCATCGAAACATGGCAGCAGGATCATCAATGCCGAATGCACAAGAAACCATGGGTGATTCCTGGGCATGCCGCCTATCCCACGTTATGGAGCATTCAGACTCATCAGTTATACGTTTAGCGGTAGCATTTTTACTTGGTATCCTTTTGAGCCTCACTCCATGCATCTATCCTATGATTCCCATTACCGTGGGCATACTTCAAGCGCATGCAGGTAGATCAATTGTACACAACTTTGCACTTGCACTTGCGTATAGCACAGGTATTGCCACTACATTTGCACTCTTGGGCTTAGTAGCAGCATTTACCGGGCAACTTTTTGGCAGCTTACTCGCTAATCCCGTGTTTGTAATCACCATTGTTATACTGCTTGCGTACCTCGCATTCTCTATGATCGGGCTATATGAGATGTACACGCCACGCTTTCTTGCTCAGCATGGAGCGCACGTTCGCGGGGGCTCATTTGTTGCGGCATTTTTCTTCGGCGCAGCAAGTGGTACTGTTGCTTCACCCTGCTTGTCTCCTGGCTTAGTACTTCTTCTGACTATCGTTACCACACTTAAAAGCGCGTTTCTTGGCTTTGCCATGCTTTTCAGCTT
Source organism: Candidatus Babeliales bacterium (assembly GCA_020053845.1). Classification (GTDB taxonomy): domain Bacteria; phylum Babelota; class Babeliae; order Babelales; family Vermiphilaceae; genus JAGVMI01. The sequence continues at coordinate 7,517 of JAGVMI010000039.1, read as the reverse complement.
TGGTATTGGATTAAGTACGCCGCTTCTTATCATTGGCACATTCTCAGGATCGCTTTCACTCTTGCCACGCGCTGGTATGTGGATGGTAGAAGTCAAAAGAATATTCGGCTTTTTCATGCTTGCCATGTGCTTGTACTTCCTAAGCAATATTCTGCCTATGCATGTTATTTACTTCATGGCATCAGCAATGATACTCATCATTGGCATATGCTATCTGTGGATTGCAAAGCGATCATTTGGCGCGTGGAACATCGTTCACACACTTCTGGGCATGGCACTCATTGCTGGGTCAGTAGGTGCATTTTTCTATGCATATCGTTTCCAGTACAATGCGCAGCTTCCTGATGAGTTAAGCATTTGGCAACACGACTATGAAACTGCTGTACGTCAGGCAAAACAAGAAGGTACATACGTTTTTGTGTATGTAACTGCTCCTTATTGTTCATTGTGCAAGGCAATAGAACGCAAAATATTTGCTCAAGAAAATGTACAGCAGGCTATAAGCAAGTTTGTAACAGTTAAAGTAGATGGTTGCGATGCAGCTCCTACTATTGCAGAACTGCAAAAACGCTATTCCGTAGTCGGCGCACCAACATATCTGCTTATCAATCCGCAAAACGGATCATTGATTAAACGCTGGGCAGGAGAGCTCTACGATCGCACCGCTACATCCGTGGCACAAGAATTTGCACAGATACAACAATCATAAAAATTGGCATAAAAAGGGCCCCATTTTCAGGGGCTCTTTTTTTAGCGTTGTTTCTTAAATTCGTCGTGTCTGCCTAAATCCTTAATGTGATCCTCACGCTTTCTTTTTGCTTCATGCAATTCGCGATACATCACATCAATTACATGATCAAGTACTTCATACATACGCGGACCTTCATACGACGATATCTTGTCGTAGTGAGGTGTCTTCACACGCAATTCTGCAAAATTATGCTCGCGCGTTGTTGAAGGAGCGAGTACAAGATCGATGTAAATAGGCGTGGGTTCATTTTCAAGAAAGTGAATCACTTTGGCAAGCTGCTCATTAGCATGCAATTCCAATGCATCCGAATGATCCATGTTACGAAACACTATGCGCTTGTGCATTGATGTCCTCCTTTTGACAACCCAAAGTAGTCTATGACCCGATCAGTGTAGCTGAGGGCCCACCGAATCGCAATTGTCTCTCTAGGATTTCTTAGGGCTTTGCACTATTAGCTTAACGGGGACGCCGCGCAGATCGTAATGTTTGCGCATAGCAGCTTCAAAAAATGTAAGGTGACTTTGCTCAAAAAGCTGTGCAATATTAACGCGCAGTGCAATAGTGGGGGGGCACGATGTCATCTGATGAGCACTCTTGAGATACAGCTGATGTCCACTTTTGAACAAAGGACGCTTTTCAAGCGCTTCTTTAAACAACATGGTCAGCTCATCATCGCGCACTTGCATACGGTAACGCTGCGCCACTTCTTCAATCAGAGGTACTATTCTGCCAATGTTTTTTCCTGTTTTGCAGGAAATATCAAGAGTAACCACTTTGTTCATGAGATGCTCATACTCTTCAAGGCTACGCTTGAGATCTTCACGCATACGGTCATCTACAAGATCTTGTTTATTGAACAATATGATGAGCGCTTTATGATGCTCTTGAAAACCGTAGAATGCCAGCTTAAGCTCTTGGTCTACAAGCTCTCCTTGCGAAGCATCAACAAGTAATAAGATAATGTCTGCTTGATCAAGCGCGCGCATAGAACTTTTAACCATGAGCTGCTCAAGCGGTTCTGTTACCGAACGTTTGCGCCTAATGCCAGGCGTATCAGTAACAACAATATCTTCTTGGTAAAAACGCACGGTTTCGCTAAACGCTTCACGCGTGGTGCCAGGAACAGGCGAAACAATGGCTCTATCTTCTCGCAAAATAGCATTCATGAGCGATGATTTACCCACGTTTGGCTTGCCAAGCAATACCACGCGTAAGCCATGTTTATCTTTTGAGGGTGCTTTACCCGTAGCAGGTAATTGCTCGAGAATAAGTTCTAACATATCGGAGATGCCGCTACCATGCTGTGCAGATATTTCCAGCGCTGCACCAAATCCTAAACGATCAAATTCATGAACATGTTCAGCCGCTTTTTTGCCTTCAGTCTTATTAGCAGCAAGAATAACTGGCGTACCTAGTTTATGAATATGCTTTGCAATCTCACGATCTTCAGGCAAGATTCCTATTGATCCATCAACTACAAAAAGAATCAAGTCTGCATCTTTCAACACCGCCATAGCCTGCTCAAGAGCAGCTTTGGTAATGTCATCAATCACCCTGTGAAATATGAGACCACCAGTATCGATCAATTCAAATGATGTGCCTTTCCACGTGATGACATCTTTGATCACATCACGCGTGACGCCTTCATAATCAAATACGAGGCTTTTTACATCTGTTGAAAGACGGTTAAACAAAGTTGATTTGCCAACGTTTGTTCTGCCTACAACGGCTACTTTAGGAAGTGCTGCTTTGCTCATGCTGTGTGCTCACGTACTTCGGTTACAGTGCCTGGAAAATACTGCAATACAAGATTAACTTTTTTCCATTGTTCTTTGTTTGAAACATCTATGCGTAGTTCAGCAAGCGCTTGATGCGTACGCTTACGCCACGGCGGATTAGCGTGTGCGGCTTTGGCATACGAATGTGTGGCATGTGTATTGTTACGGACAGCCTCAGTTGGCTTTGATGCCATTTTTTGCACCACTTCTGGAGCTCGTGGCTCCTGCGCTGGACGCACTACATAAGAGCTGTTTTGCTGAGTGGTTGGTACAGAAGGTCTGATAAACTGAGGATCAAGCGTCACCGATGCTTTAAATGCTTTGGCCAGTAAGGCTTGCCATGTTTTTTTTGTGCTCTCTATTACATCAGCAAAGAATGCGAAATCTTTTGCAAATTCAACAGTTATTATATTGGCTTGCGTATGCGCTACTGCAACGCCTTGCTTGAAAATAGAGCTTAAAAGCGGATCATCAAGCGCTTCAATAGCATCAACAAAGATTTGCCAGTTGCTTGCTAGAACAAGCTTTTGAGTAGCCTCTTCGTCCTCCTGCTCATCATCTTCATCTTCTTGCTCATCTTGCTCATCAACGTCCTCACCTTCTTCTGTGTCATCATATACATCATCAGTAAGCTGAGCGGCAGGTTGTGAAGATGGCCCGGAATCGCCTCCATCAGAGTCATCATCTTTATTCATTTTGCATACATGCAAAAGCGCTATTTCAAAAAGTGCCTGCTGCGATGCGCTTTTATGTGCCTGCTGGCTAGCAATACACAACTCCTGCAACAGCGCATATATTGACTCTAAAGAACTTTGTTTTGCTATCACGCCTAGTGCATTAAGTACAGCATCGATGCCCGCAGGCTTGACTCCATGCTTGATCCAAAGCAGCAATCTCACGATCTCGATCATACGCGTTCGCGTATGTTCCACAGAAAATGAGGCAAAATTAAGATTATGCATGCACTGCAAAAGCTCTCGAGGTTTTTTAATAAGAGTATGCTCAACAAGCGATACAATTGCCTTATCACTAAGCCTACCCAAAACACGCAACACGTGCTGCTCAGTCAGGCTTCCCTGAGAAAATCGTACTTGCTCAAGGAGATTGATTGCATCGCGCGCGGAGCCCTCTGTTTCTTGCACTATGAGCGCCAATCCCTTTTTATCCCAAACAATCGATTCACGATCGCAAATGAATCCAAGATGATTTTCAAGAGCTCGCCCATCAATAGGCTTGAAGAAAATCTGCAAGCAGCGTGATTTGACTGTATCAATAATTTTGTGTGGATCAGTGGTAGCAAGAATGAAAAGCACATTTGCTGGCGGCTCTTCCATAATTTTAAGAAACGCATTGAATGCCGCCTTACTAAGCATATGTGCTTCATCAATAAGGTATATTTTTTTGCTGCCCATTACCGGTAGAAAACCGGACGAGTCTATAATGCCACGTACGTTTTCCACACCCGTATGCGATGCAGCATCTATTTCAATAAAATCGGGATGCCGCCCCTCAAAAAGTGCTACGCATGAGGTACACAGACCGCAGGGGATTTCGACTTCTTGAGGACTTGTTCGAAAATGAGGAAGTTGTGCACAGTTGATAGCGGCAGCAAAGACTCTGGCAGTGCTTGTTTTGCCACAGCCGCGCTGACCTGCAAAAAGATAGACAGGGAAATAATGGGCCTTATAAAGGCTATTCTTGAGCATGCGAACAGGAAGCTCTTGGCCCACAATATGGGCGAAGTCTTTCGACCGCCACTTGCGCGCAAGATTGAGTTTGTGCTCTTCCATGCGTATCTCTCTGGTCTTATAATCAACTGAACCGTGCTTCCTATCTACTCTACCACGATTAACCCCTTTTGTTAGGGTCTTTCTTCAAATATTTGTAGGCACCATATGCATTGCCAAAATGTATTAAAAAAGAGAGAGCCCGTCCTTTAAAAGACGGGCTCTCTGTCTTTATTCGATCTAAAAAGGAGAAAGAAATACAAGTTTACTTATGCTCCTGCTGCTTTCTTTCGAACCTGACAGATTAAACATGTATCCCTTACTTCTTTCTCCCAATCTTTTTGACCAATTATATGGCGGAGAGAGAGGGATTCGAACCCTCGATGCCCCTTTCAGGACATACACGATTTCCAATCGTGCTCTTTCGACCACTCAGACATCTCTCCGACAGGTAAGCCCTAATCCCCCTATCAGTCTGATATCAGCTGCGTAAGTTAATTCGCCTTACTCGCCTGATGGCTTAGGCGTACGTCTTACTGGAGCACGGGGTGCAGGCTTAGCAGGGCGCTTTGCAGCATCTCCTGCTTCATCTGAACGTGTACCACGTCCTGCAGCACTACGCTTACGTCTTGAAGCACTCTCTTCTTCATCTTCTTCAAGATTAAGAGGAGTTGTTGGCAATTCTTCAACACGTGCTTGCGCTGTTGCAGCTTGAGCTGCTTTTTGATCTTTTATTTCTTGTGCAGCTTTAGCTTTACCCGCATTGGCTGCTGCGCCGAGATAATCAAGAATAATCTTGATTGAGCTTGCCGCATCATCATTTGCAGGAATCACATAGTCTACCAATGATGGATCACTGTTGGTATCAACAAGACCAATTACTGGAATACCCATTGCCGCAGCTTCTTTGAGCGCTGAACGCTCTTTGCTTACGTCTACCAAAACGACTGCTGCAACCGGCCAAGTCATATGGCGAATGCCACCAATGCTCTTGAGCAAACGATCGACGCATTTCTGGAAAATGCTGAGATCTTTTTTGGTGTACAGCGGAAACTGATCTGCGCGCTCAATAATATCTTCATGATGAAGAAGCTTTGTTACAGACTTCTTCACTTGGCTGTGATTGCTGAGCGTGCCACCAACCCAACGATGGTTCACATAAGGCATGCCAACTTGGTCGGCAACTGCTTTAACCACTTCTTGAGCAGACTTTTTAGTTCCGACCCAAAGAACGGTCTTACCTTCAGCACATACGCCTTCGAGGAAACGAGCCGCCTTTTCAAGCTGCTGTGCAGTCTTTGAAACATCAATGAGATGAACTTTGTTCTTGAATCCCCAAATATATGGCTCCATAAGCGGACACCAACGGGACTTCATGTGCCCCCAATGGACACCTGCCTTGACTAATTCCCTCGGACTTATCATTCATAACCTTTCTAGTAGTCTACTTAACCACAAGCAAAGTGTAACAAAAAAGCTAAAAAATGCAATTTAGAGCTACAGACTACGCAGCCTGTTGCTTACCGTCTTCCGCCTTATCAAATCCTATTACCTCATTATTGGCTACGGCGGTCTCAAATCGCTTGCCCAAAAGCAGCGCCGCTACGAACCAAAAGCCTATAATGATAGCAAAGAATACAGAATGAAGCGAAAGGATCGCTGACTCACCAAATTTGGTAGCTATGATATTGAAGGTCGAACCGCTCGACTTTGCAAACTTGCCACCAAATGCATCTATCCATGAGCGCGATTTAAACTTGATATCTTTCACTGTAGGTATATACAGACTTTCTCTCACCGGCCAACTAAACGCAAAGTTGATCGATTTAAGAGCCACAAATGCTACTACTACCGCACCAGGAGTCGCCACTACCATAAGGTAAAGGAGCAACACACCTGTAAGTAGCGGGATAAGCACAAGACATATGCGCTCACCCAGCTTTTTCAAAAGCGTTCTTGTACCAAAGAATGCTATCACAAAGCTTGCAGCATGCATCATAAAAATAATTTTAAAGAAAAAGCCACTGACATCTGAAATCGACGTCGCGGTGGATTGAGCAACACCCACCCTGAGGTAGCTCAACACTGTTGCTACTACTTCATAAAAGAAAATCATACTGAAAATACCAAGCACGTACGGATACTTGAAGAGCAGTATGAGCCCAGAGAAGATCCCATCATTAGTCTTGGCTTTGCTTTTCTCTACTTGATAAGCAGCTTCATAGCCATGCATATACCTGCCTGGCACCATGCGCATCATAAGCCAAATAACGCCCGGCACGCACAGAAGCATAAGCGCTGATCCCGCAAATACCAACTGATGGCGCGCTACATCACTCATAGTAAAGCTCGAAGTAGCTCCCATGCTAAAGATAGCCCATGCTATACCCGAAGTAAGCATGCCACCGATTTTTGAACCTGCCACCATAAGCGCGTAATTTTTCTTTGCGCCTTCCGGACTTGTGATGGAGTTAGCAAACGCCCATACCACACTCACTACAAATGGCGTATAGCCTTCTACAAAGTAGTAAACAAGCCAGCCGTATATGCGATCGGGGCTCGTGTGCGTATTAGACAAACCAACCAGTGGATCACCAAGCTGGTAAGCTATTATCAAACTTACCAAACCAAAGAATGTGCAACACACCGATAGAAGCTGATATCGCCTGAGAACATCTACAAGCTTTGAGTAAAGGAGCACTGCAGGAACAAGCACGATCATCGAAGAGATTTTTGCCCAGGGCAAATACTCTTTTCCTACAGCACTAATAAAAATCGAATCTTTTAACTCTTTAGCAACAGTGTACGCACCTATTACTAAAAGATAGGTCACGCTTAAAAATATAACTTTAAGCCTGTCCTGCTCATCTACTTCAAACAAACTCCCCAGCCAACTCCGCACTTGGGATAGCATCGAGCCCCTCTTGCTTTAGGCAAAAATAATCCTCAACCACCACCTGGATTCAAAAAAAGCCTTCTGATTTTAATGACATCAGAAGGCTTTTCACTAATAGCTTTTCATGCAGAATGCATTACAACGTAGCATTAACAAACCACGCGGTTTTCTTTAATGGCCTTGTTGTACGCTTTTGCCGTGTACACTGCTGCAAACAACCATAGTACGATTAATGCAGAAGAAATCCCTGCTATCATCGTCATAAACATTGCTGCGCCTGCAGCGTCGCCCATACGTGTAGCAAACGTTTTACGGAACATATTGATACCAGAAGAAAGCGCTTTGGAACCACGCGAACCAAAAGT
>JAGVMI010000038.1 GCA_020053845.1 Candidatus Babeliales bacterium | reverse complement strand
CCGCATTCTGCGGAGCAATCGCCGTGCATAAGCACATGCACACATACCATCACTATTTTGCCAGGGCGCATAAAATGCCTATGTCTCAAGTCGTGCCACACACCTAATTATATGTATCACTCAATAGATGTGCCTGATAAATATATTGTATACGCAGCTACCGATATAGGAGGCTTTCCGCTCCTCGTATTTAGCCGCCCCGCACTTAACTACGCTCGTTATCTCTATTTTGGTCCGCAGAAAAAGAGTGGCGATATTCCTATTTATAATCCTAGCGATGCTGTGATCAAGCAGCTTATATTTTCAAAGCAAGACACTAATGCATCTACCGCTACTTTGGCGCTTCTCATCGCACTTCATCCCCTGCAGTGGCAATTAAAGATTGTAAATATTACGCTTCAATCAAAAAAAATAGTCTTCAAGCCTCATGCCTCAAGCCGCAGCATCATCATGCATCCCGATGATAGTGCAGATAAAGTAATGGACTGCTCAGTGGGATTCAATCCACAAGGCACCATCGGCGCACTGGCAGTACGCATGACCTACACACAGCCAAGCAACGCTCCTACACCCTATGATTGCGCATATCGCATAAGATGCTTTGATACACATACAGGTGCCATAGATTCACCTGAGGTTACCGCCACTACACATCATCAGGATGGTATTGCACCCATCAGCATTCCCTACCCGAATGCGCAAGGAAGCATGATTATTCTTGGCAATACGCTCATATATCGCAACATAAGTGATCCTGATATACCTATTGAGCAAGCACATGCAGCTCATGATTCTGCGCAAGAGAAACAAACTCTCGCGCACAGTTCTTCTTCTTACAGCAGCCCACAAGAATATGAACAAGAATATTCTGATTATGCCCCATACCCAGATGAAAACGGCGGTTTAACTGACATGTTTCTGCCTATGCAAATGGAACACCAATACTACACAAGTGATGGTGAACAATCCCTCAAAGAAGAAGATTTTGATAGATGGTTTGAAGAACTCTCTCAAACATGATGCAGATGAGCACATTACTCATACCTATAACTGCCGCTACTCCGGCTGATAGCGTTGTTTTACAGCTCGCATTCTCTTCACACCGCGATCCGCAAACAATAAAGCTTGCAGCACTTTGCATGATCAGCACATACCGACTGCCAAACCCCACAATATCATTACAAGTAAGATTTTGAATATGCGTAGCATCGTGTTATAGTACATTTATCGCTACTACATTTTATTTTCAATAATTACACGAGACTATAGATGTTGCCCATACGCACTGCTCATTTGGCTTTTCTTTTGCTTCTAATGCCTGTATTGATGAATGGCATGAACACATCAGAAAAAATTATTGCTGTACCATTATGCGCACCTGATGAAACTATTTGGCATGCTACTTTTGCAGGCGATGGGCAGGAAATCAAGCCAACGGTTGTGTTGAGTAAAGATTTTTTATTCAACATTCAAAGCAAGCAACATGCCGAGCGCGTGAGAATGTGTCGAAAAGCAGTGCGTATTGACTCTGAAGATAATTGTGAATGTTTTTTCACAGACTCTCACAAGATTACCCATCCGGCATATAAAACAACCGGTGAAATAACGCTCAAACAGCTATCTAATGAAAAAACGCATATTATTTCGCCTGCGCGAAACAACACACCTCAGAAATATACTCCATGGTGTGCAGTCAACGTTGCTAAAGAGAATCCGGTTCTTATCACCACACATAATTTTTTAAAAAATAGAAAAATACACTGCGTTGATCATATTAACAATCGCATCTCTAGCTTTCGTATCCCCGTGTACAACCGTACACAAAAACAACAGGGCCAGATCTTAACCATAAACGCCTCGCCGTGTAGTGAACAAATAAGAAAAATTGCCTTGGCAATACGAGAGCATTCAATCATTAACGATAAAAAAGTTGGGCACGTATGCGCATATCTGATCAATGTAACGAATGGCGATAGCGATAAGTTAGAGCTACGCTTACAAGGAAATTTTCCTATCAAACTTGAAGCTGGTGAATTACTCGCAGGGCTTGGCTGGACAACTAATGGTGATAAATTGGTGGTACTACGCAAACCAGCAGTACAGGGCATGCGCCGCATAGCATGTTCAAACATTATCTTAGAAACATATAGCCCCATCTCAGGCAAATGCATTGCTCGTGCCAATATGCCAATTCCCTCATCGGGCCATCTTGAGATGACTACAGAACTATCTAATGATTATCTTGCGCTTATTGCGAGAAACACTCTTGCCACCACTCCGCGCAATTTTGTGCTCGATAATACGCTTCATGATATGAAAAACCAACTTCCTACTAAAGATCTGCAACGCGCATCTGCACACAACATAATCTCTCTGCTGCGCCATCGCGAGCTAAACGGCAGTAAGATTGCATATCATCAAGCTGCTGCAAGGCAGGCAATAGAACCAGTACAACAACAATAGCTCCACATCACCGTGTCTGTACAAACACATTCTGGAGAAACTTTTCATGCTTTTGCAGATGTTTTTAGCAGTATTATGGTTACTAGGCGCATCAGCTCAGAGCGCGTATTCTATGGACGGCCAAACACATCCTGCAGATAATCAATCCAGCAAGCCTGCTACTGCCGTAACTCCTGCTCCTACTTTTTACAAACTCAAGGCGTACGCTACGTTTTCAGATGATGAAACAAGCATCCTTACCTGCGATCAAAGTGAGTTAGATATTAATAAAATAAAACGTTTCAATACACGTTTGTACTTACAGGGAAAACATAAACTCGCACAAAAAGTTACAGAAATTGAACGTCAGAGGAAAGCAGAAAGTACGCATGAGAAGAAAAATGAGCCTCGCGCAAGCATCACGGAGCTTGCACGCATGCACCCAACATGTGGAGAACCTTCTTATTTCCTTACAAGAAGCACTCCATCACATGAAGTCAAATCGTATCTGGGCAAGATTATCCTAAGAAATATCCCTACCTCACAACTTCGAACCATAAATACTCCTGATTTAGTAACATGGGATGTAGCAGATCTAGCGGGAAAAACAGTGCTTGCGTATACTACAAATCCAGTATCTTCGATTACCATCAAAGATCTTACTGCTCCTCATGAACCCACAGACAAAAACAAGCCCAATACTAATCAGGATATAGTGATCACTTTGCCTCAAGTGGATCGTTCTAAAGCAGCATACATGAAAATAGACTGCGTGCGTTTTGGAGCATGCCTCAAAGATAGCGCCTCTTTAGCCATAATCAAGCAAGAATGGAAAGCAGGTTTCAGTATGCAAGATTTTGTATACCTCATTGATGTAACACGGAGCGCTGATGGCAAACTTTTTGCACAGTTACGAGAAAAAACGGTTGCCCAAGCAGATGTTGGCAGAGAACAGATACGCAAAATAGGTTGGACTCGAGATGGTGAAAAATTAATGGTTGTTCGCGCATCATGGTTTGCTGCTCAGCCATTCCAACAACTATCTAAATCTGTTACTGCTGAAATATATTGCGCAAAGTCGGGCAAGCTTATTGCCAAAGATCAGTTACCACAAATCGCCTGGAACGCTCCGATTGAAGGAAAAGGCGCAGAGCTATCCACCGATTATTCCACAATCATTACATGCAATCTTCTTGGCAAAACAAGCAGTAAATTCGCACGAGCACTCGCATTTCATGATGTGCGGCAAGAACGCGAATCGCGTATTCCTTCAAAAAACATCGTACACTTACTTGGCGATCGCCAGCTGACACATAATCGCGTACTTTTCCACCGCAAAACTGCTGCGCAACAAGCTATACAGCAAAAATAACAAAGCGTGTGCATAGCTACATTTGTAAGCTTTTTAAAGCATATTCACACATGCTATACTGCACCGGTTTCTTTTTTAATTGATACGCACATCTCAGGAGAAACTTCATATGTTTTCACGCATATTT
>JAGVMI010000057.1 GCA_020053845.1 Candidatus Babeliales bacterium | reverse complement strand
TTTACGCTTGGACAGATAGAGGCAAGCTTGCCCACCACTGCCACAAGCAGCGCAAAGTTCTTACGGGTGATAAGTCTACCTACTGCACCACATACAAAATCAGTATCACTCAGGCCAAACATGGCTCGCGTCACCGGCTGCTGCCCCGCAGCTCTGCGCACGCGCTCAGCGTCAATACCATTTTCTATTATGGTTACGCGATTCGCAGGCATCCATCGACGATCCACTACTGACTGAGCCACTTCAGGGGAAACTGCTACTACGTGGCTCGTAAGCCCCAGCGAACAGCGATCAACAATATTGCGTAGCAATCCATCAGTACCTACACTCAAATGCACCGCACACACCACCGGAATATTAAGTAGACGCCCGATCACTCTTCCCGCTACATTTGCTGCCCAAAGAGCGCAATGCAAAAGTGTAGGGCGCGATCGCTTGATATGCTCATATAGCCGCTTAAAAAAAACGTAATCGTAGCGGAAAAATCTGCCTTTTATGATGGTAACGTGTATACCAAGTGCTTCAATAAGATGGCGATTAGGGCCATCATGAAACGCGAGCACTTCCTGCTCGTATCCAAGACGCGCAAGCGATGCTACTAAATCTACAAGCATCGCTTCAGCACCGCCTATCTTTAAACTTGAAATGATATGCATAAGACGCATAGACATACGATCCTTTTTTTGCTGCTTTCAGTGCTTGTGTTCCAATTTTTTGCGCAACACTTTTTTATCAATTTTATTGGTAGTAGTCATGGGTAATGCATCAACACTGCAGAAGAATGTACGCGGAATTTTATAGTGCGCAAGTCTTTGTTGGCACAATGTTTTCAATTCATGAGCGAGATTATCCTGCGCGGTGCGCATTTGCACAAATGCCACAGGCACTTCTCCCGATTGTTCATCGTGTTGGCCTACTACTGCCGCCATGAGCACGTTAGGATGGCCCAAAATTACGTTCTCAATTTCAGGCGGGTAAATGTTAAACCCTTTGTGAATGATGAGATCTTTGAGCCTTCCCGTGATTACAATACGCCCCTGCTCATCAAGATATCCCATATCACCGGTATCAAACCATCCATTTTTCATAACCTGCGCAGTAGCATCAGGCGCGTTATAATAACCAAGCATCACATTAGGGCCATGCACCCAAATGCGTCCTATTTCATGGCGTGCAAGCTGACGCCCTTGCTCATCGCGAATCTCCACTTGAATACCAAGACATGGCCTGCCCACATTATGCGTAGGCATAAGCTCATCGCTGAAATCAACTGAGATAAGCGGCGTTGTTTCAGTAAGACCATACCCGCAGCAAATTTTGCGACGATAGATCAGTTCAAATGCGCCCCGCACTTTATCAGAAAGTGCATCACCGCCACAAATGAAATATTTGATGCCATGAACCGGCGCCGTACGCAGCAAGCACAACATGCCATACAGTGCAGGTACCCCCATGAAAAAAGTAGGATTATGCTTGAGCCCATCAAGAATAGCGCGGCGCTCAATTTTGGGGACTATAATCACCGTACAGCACATAAAAAATGGGGCCCACACACTCGCAAATTGGGCAAAGCTATGAAAGAGAGGCAATATCGCTATCACACGTTCACGATCTGTTATCTGGAGGCGCGCCATGCCTTGGAGCAAGTTGATCATGATATTGTGCGAGCTGAGCATAACACCTTTAGGTAACCCTGTAGTTCCTGATGTGTAAAGAAGTGCTGCCATTTCATGTTCATCAAGGCACACCGATTCGAAATTCTCGCTCTCGCTGGGGTCTCCTGCAGGGAAATCCTGCTCGGTAATAAGCGGAATATGCGTAACTTCTATGGCCTGAAATGATGCCATGCGCTCGGCAGAGCATATGATTAGTGATGGCTGCGCATCGCTCACAATGTGCGCAAGCTCATGGGGCTGCAAGAAAATATTGAGCGGCACTACTACTGCACCCAACTGCCATGCTGCAAAATAAGCTACGTAAAATTCTATGGAGTTCTCAACAAAGATGAGCACACGGTCTCGCGGCTTTACCCCACGTGCCGCAAGCAGTCTGCTAAGCGTACATGCACGATCATACAAGTGACGGTACGTGATAGATTCATTTTTACATATCAGTGCTATCACGCCCGGGCATAAGCGCGCCGCTCGGGCAAGTAGGGTTCCTGCGTACATGAGTGCACCGTTATCCTGAGCAGTTTTTGAAAGCGTATTGAAATAGACACATTCATTACGCGCATCATGGCGCGCGCGCGCACGACAAGAACTGCAGCGGTGCATCATAGTCCTACCCTTGCATTTGTACGATATTATTCTTCACACGCAATAACTTGTACCGGACAAGCACGAGCTGCTTCTTTAATTGCCGCTTCGTGTGCCTGCACTGGAGCATCTTTTTTGACGTGTGAAATATCGGTCACTTCAAAAATTTCGGGAGCTATAAATTCACAAAGCCCGCAGGTGGTACACCCCGGCTTAATAGTAACTCGTTTCATAGGTACTCATACGTTCGAGACAACGTGATCAGAATCCTGTACACTGCTCATCTATATACATTCTACTATACTTTGTTTATGACAAACTACCACGGTATGCTCACACACACCATGCAAAAAGGCATTCTTATTACCCTTGAAGGGCTTGATGGTTCGGGCAAATCGACCATCGCACGCGCACTGTACGAACATCTGCGCACAGCAGGATATTCCGTAGTGCTCACCAAGGAACCAGGCGGAAGCTCTCTGGGCAAATCATTGCGCGAACTACTGCAGCATCATACTGCACCTGTTGATGCGCAAGCAGAATTTCTTCTTTTTGCCGCAGATAGAGCACAGCACATCAAAGAAATAGTAGCTCCGGCGTTGCGCGCAGGCTCCATTGTTATCTCAGATCGCATGGCAGATTCTTCGCTTGCGTATCAAGGATATGGCCGCGGCGTAGATCGCAGCATGATCACTAGTATTAATACGTGGGTAATGCAAGGTATCGTCCCTGATCTGACGCTCTATCTTGAAGTAAGTGTCAAAACAGCACTTGATCGAATCCATGCGCGCGGAGAGAAGCTCACCAATTTTGAAAAAGAACGACATGAGTTTTTTGAACGCATACATAACGGGTATCATGCTATCATGAGTACTCATGCTCACGCAGCTACGCTTGACGCTGAACAGTCGCTCAGTACCCTTACTCCCTATGCTCTTGATACGGTGATGGCATGGATACGCAAACAATAACATCGTACGCCTATGACTGGCATTCATTACCGCCGGCATTACTTTTTGCTGGCAATCGCCATGATGTTGCTGAACATGCAACAAGCTTGCTGCAATCCTTGTGGTGTACTGCAAAAAAGAATACCGCGTGCACACGATGCTCTACCTGCACACGCATTGCACAACGCCAATGGCACGGCCTCACGTGGGTATCACCTCAAAAGGGATACACGCTCGATGATCTTGATGGTGTAACACGCGCTATATCATTCGCTTTAGATCCCGATGAGCATCATTTTTTTGTACTTGAAAATGCTGATGCGCTCTCTCCCGCTTGCGCAAATAGCCTGCTTAAATCAGTTGAAGAGCCCCCTGCAGGATATCATTTTATATTTTTGTGCGAGCGGCCTGATGGAATATTGCCTACCATCAGATCACGTAGCACACTCATTCGCCTTGCACACGCAACGGTAAGCTGCAGCCAACTTGAGATACTTTCTTATTTTCAGGAATGTGGAAATTATGAAGGTTACGCTCATTTTGTGCGCGCACTCGAAACTGCAGCAGTAACTGAACGCGAATGTGCCGATATTGTCGATGCCCTTATTAATGCCTGGAGCGAACGCTACAAAGAGGCTATTGTACAGCACAATGAAGAAGGGGCTGCACAGGCACGCCATGCATTAGCACTGTTGCGTACCTCACTTAGTCACCAGCTCATGCCAGGCAGCGCAAAACTTTTTCTCAAGAACTTGTTCCTACAGTTCCATGCGTAGTAGCAGGGGCTGTTTGTTGCTGCTGTGTAGCTTCTGCTTTGAGCGCATTATCAACAACCCTTACAAAGTGATTAATCTTCTCGCTGACTTTTGTAAGTGAGTTCGTTTGTACCACCGCATTTCCCACGAGCTGGTTTACTTTCTCAGTCAACAGTATTTGATCTGCTTGCATTGATAATGTCTGTTCTTTGAGCTCAGCAAACAACGCTGCCATATTTTTTTGAGCACACGTAAGCTCAATAAGACGCACTGTGACAGGTGCAAGCTGTAGCTCAAACTGCTTGTTAAGTTCTGCTACAACGGCACCAATGTGAGTAATTGCATTTCCTTGCAAACTAAGCGCTTTATTAAACTGCTCAAGCTTTCCAACAACTAACTGTGTGTTTTTGACCGATGCTTCATAATGCCCTACCAATCGTTGCGTCCTTGGGCTTAATTCTTCTTTAACAACCGCTTCTACTGCATCCGTGCTCTCTTGGATCTCAGTGAGCCTATCTTTAACCTTAATAAGCTTTCTCAGCACCTTTTGATTAGTATCACCACCACCCTGAGCATGAGTGGGACTTGGACACCGCGCAACCCCCAGCGTTCTTTTGCCATCTTTGTCTGTAACAACGATAGGTGTAGGCGATGCGCGTAGCTCAGGCTGAAAAGACTGTGGCTCTTTTTGTTCTTTTTGCGCATCGGATTGCGCAATGGTGGCGGCTGCCATCCATTGATTCAAATCGCCCGTTGAAGGAGATTTTTTCACGAACTTTTCAGTAGATTTTCTAACCATAGCAAGAGCATCCAGGTGTGTTATAGAGAGAACTAAAGTAAGTATCACCACTACACAACGCATGGCACCCTCCTTATGGTGTTCGCTCAGCCGCCTTTTATTACCGCAAGAGGCTTGAGCCGTGCTACAATACGTGCAAGTCCTGCTCCTTGTACAACGCGCACCACTTCTTCCACATCTTTGTAAGCGAGTGGCGCTTCTTCTGCTAGTCCAGGATCTGAATCAGAGCGAATAATTATTCCCTGAGATTCGAGCTCTTCACGCAACTGTGCGCCATGTACTTCATGCTTTGCTTTCGCGCGCGACATTTTTCTTCCTGCGCCATGACATGAGCTGCCGAATGCAGTGCGCATACTTTCATCGGTGCCTGCAAGTACGTATGATGCCGTTCCCATCGTTCCTGGAATAAGCACGGGCTGACCTGTATGTCGATATGCTTCACACACTTCAGGCCTTCCTGGACCAAAGGCACGCGTTGCTCCCTTTCGATGAAGTACCAATTCTACCGAATTGCCGTCAACAACATGTGTTTCTTTCTTGCCTATATTGTGAGAAACATCATACATCGTGCGCAGATGTGCACTGGTACCCAGCACTTCTTTCCAGGCTTGGCGTACTGCATGCCCTATCATATGGCGATTTGCCCATGCATAATTTGCCGCAGCTGCCATTGCTTTAAAATAGCGCTGCCCTTCATCTGAAAGGAATGGGGCATACACAAGCTCACGATCGGGCAGCACATATCCCCACTGCGCAAGCTTACCCATCATTACGCGCACATAATCAGTACATGTTTGATGACCAAGGCCACGCGATCCGCAATGAATCATTATGGTTACTGCGTCTTTATGCAAACCAAACACACGCGCAGCATCAGCATCGATGATTTCATCCACATATTGCACTTCAAGAAAATGATTCCCTGAGCCCAACGTACCAAGCTGATCAGCACCACGCTTTTTTGCATGCTCAGAAACCAAATCAGGATCAGCAAACGATAAACGCCCGGTATCTTCGCAAAATTCAAGATCCGATTCCGTACCAAATCCTTTTTTGAGCATGTAATGCGCACCATGAGCAAGTACATGGTCAAGCTCTCGCATGCTCAGATCAATCTTACCGCCTCTGCCCACACCTGATGGCACTGCGTTGAATAATGCAGTTGCAAGTTTAGGCAGATGTTTTGCAATCTCTTGGCGTGTAGTAGATGCTGCAAGTAAGCGCACGCCACAATTGATATCATATCCAATGCCGCCCGGTGATATCACGCCACCTTTATGAATTGCAGTTGCTGCAACACCTCCAATAGGAAATCCATACCCTTGATGTACATCAGGCATGGCATACGCTGCTTGCACAATACCGGGCAATGTTGCCACATTCACTATCTGATCAATAGCGCGATCATTAAGCACATCTGCCATCATTGATTCACTCATGAATACACGCGCAGGAACCTGCATATCAGAGCGATATGATGCAGGCACTTCGTATTCATAGGTGTCAATGCGT
>JAGVMI010000080.1 GCA_020053845.1 Candidatus Babeliales bacterium | reverse complement strand
TGCGGTGTACCATGTGCAGTAACTTGTCCGCCAAGTACTCCTGCTGCAGGGCCCATATCAATCACATAATCAGCGTGTGCAATGGTATCCATATCATGTTCAACTACCACTACAGTATTACCCTGATCGCGTAGTGTTTTGAGCGTATTAATAAGGCGATCGTTATCACGCTGGTGCAAGCCAATACTTGGCTCATCAAGAATGTAGAGCACTCCGCTGAGCGAAGAACCTATTTGCGTTGCCAATCTAATACGCTGCCCTTCACCGCCTGAAAGCGTACGCGCAGATCTATTGAGCGTAAGATATGAAAGACCTACATCAATGAGAAAGGTTAATCGTGCTTTAATCTCTTCAAGCAATGAGCGTGCAATTTCTTGGCGCACAGGATCAAGCTGTAAGTTATCAAAAAGCTCAAAGAGCTGCTTGATTGAGTAGTCGCACAAATCATAAATATTGAGATTCTCTATAGTCACTGCAAGCGCATGGCGATTAAGTCGCTTGCCCAAACACAGTGAGCAAGTTTTGGAATGCGCATATTTGTCCCAAAACTCAGTACTTGTCGTCTGCGAAATGGGAACATCCTCGCCACCCCACGACCACGTATGCAACATGCCAAGGCCATGACAATTAGCACATGCTCCGATGGGTGAGTTAAACGAAAAAAGACGTGGTTCAAGCTCAGGCACTGAGCCTGCGCATCCTAAGCACATGCTGTTTGAGGAGTAGCGATATTCTTTATCACCCACAATAATCTTAGTATTACCCGCTGCAAGCTTAAATGATGTCTCAACAGCTTCTTGCAAGCGCGAGCGCTCTATTTCTGAAACTTCAAATGCATCAATAAGCAGATCGATAGAGTGTTTGAAGGTTTTTTTGAGCTGCAGCTCTTTGATATCATCAACGGACGCAAATTTATAGCGCGTGCCGTCAATAAGAAAACGATAGAAGCCCTCATGAAAAAGCTTGGTGAGCTCTTGTACAAATTCACCTTTGCGCTCATACACAATAGGAGCCGCAATGGTGATAGTATTCCCTGCAAAGCTTGCCAAAAGCATGCTCGTGATACTTTCTGCAGACTCTGCTTTAATCGCAAGCCCACAATCAGGGCAATGTACTGTGCCCACACGTGCGTATAATACACGTAAGTAATCGTAAATTTCGGTAATAGTTCCCACAGTAGAACGTGGATTAGTGCTTACCGTTTTTTGCTCGATAGCAATGGAAGGACACAGCCCGTCAATGCCATCAATGTCTGGTTTTCGTGCAATGCCTAAAAACTGACGCGCGTACGATGAAAGCGATTCCATGTAGCGCCGTTTGCCCTCGGTAAAGAGAATATCGAGCGCAAGTGAGCTTTTACCCGATCCTGAAGGGCCGGTAATAACGGTCAGCTGATCCTTGGGAATTGCCACGGTGATGTTTTTGAGGTTATGTTCCCGAGCGCCGCGCACTCGGATCCAACGAGCTGTATCCGCACCTTTTAATTTGTGTTCCATAGCGATGCTCTTTGACATAAAAAAGACGTCTTTATTGAGGTTTTAGATCAATAAATCAGGCTAACACGGCATCTATTAAAACACAAAGCCCCACCCGGCAAGTTGTAGTCTGGCGCATCTTTGGCTATTTTTTTGACACAAATTGTCTTTTGAGCTTTGATTTTTCAGCGGGAAGATCTATACTTAAGTCTGTCTTATATAGACATCTATGGTGGATGTAGCTCAGTTGGTAGAGCACCAGGTTGTGGCCCTGGGGGTCGTGGGTTCAAGTCCCATCATTCACCCCATTTTATCTTTCGCTACCAGTCAATTCTCCCTTTTCCCCGTATATATCCTGTGTTATAGTAGACGCGGCATCGTTATTATCAACGTTACTGCAGGGTTGTACTCATGTTTGAACTCTTTGGATCGCTCTCCTGGGGTGTTGCACTCATCATCGCTGGTCTTGCCATGCTTATCAATGCACTTTTTGGCATCAATATTCCGATATTTCGCATGCTTTTTGGCGCTGCCATTATTTATGCCGGCATATGCCTCATTATCAAGCCATTCCCGCTTCGCGGGCCAGGCGCTCACAAGAACCAGCGCACCGTACTTTGGGATCAAAAAAGTACTGCGTGGGAGCAAGGCGCTACCGGATATAATGTAATCACGAGCAAAGCGACCATAGATCTCTCACAGTACCGTCCACAGCAAAGCGATGCAACGCTTGAGCTCAACACCATATTTGGCTCTACCGAGCTCCTTGTTCCTGCTTATATGCCAGTTGTTATCACATCCCAGAATATGTTCTCTAATACTGTATTTCCTGATGATAGCGCTGTATCTTTTGGTAATCATACCTACAAAAATAAGAAAAAGGACGTTGCTGCACTGACCATCAAGGCAAATACCGTGTTTGGTAGTTTAGTGGTTAAAAACAAAGAATAAGCATCCACAGGCAGTTTTGGCACGTTTAAAATCATTGCGGTTTTGAGCGTTTTCGGACTACGATGCTCATGATTTCATGAGTCATGCGTAACAAAGGATATGTACATGAGTCGACGTAAAATGCGCAAATTGCCTGCATGGTTTAACCGTCTGGTATGGGGAACAGTACTTATTTTGATTGGTATCTCAGCGATCATTAATAATTCATTTTTTGACCTGAGCTCACGCCTGTTTCGCATCGCACTTGGCATCTTACTTGTGTACATAGGCTTTAACGTACTCGTTAATCGATCTGAGCCACTGGGGCTTGAGAACGATGATCAGGATGATAACGATCGCAAAAATGATCAAAAAAGTGATATTTCACACACATGATGCTTGCAAGGCATCAAAAAAACCGCTACATTACCTTACGTGGTTCTTTAAGTTCCACACACTGATCGGGGCGTGGCGCAATTGGTAGCGCACTCGCTTTGGGAGCGAGGGGTTGCCAGTTCGAGTCTGGCCGCCCCGACCAGGTTCCCCACACACACGAGAAAAATAAGTAAAAGAGGTGCTTGTTAAAAGCACCTCTTTTTTTGTTTATATATCTGATACATCCCCACACGCGAGATTACTATATGGCTAATCTGTATTGCCTCATCAGGCACACTATTCGCAGACATATAACAACCATTATGCTCACGGCACTTGTAGGCTTCATAACCAGCACACCCTATGCACACAGCATGTTCCCCGGCAACGCTCATCAATATCCGGACGTAAGTGAATTGAACATTAACAGCTATGTACCCAGAGTTAGTAGCGCTACTCACATGCGCGTTACTGGCTCTGTAGGTGATCTTTTGGTGTCAGATGACTGGCTATCACAAACATTAATCAAAAACAGCACGCAATTGAGCTCTGAATTCCTACTAGAGATGCTACGCAGGGCTGAAGGCGGTAAACTCGCAAAATCAATCACTAGGATTTTGGAACAACGCGGACATACTATAGCTATGCAGGTAGATGAAGCACCCAATAAAAAAAGGAGTAACCGCGATGAGCTATCCGATCAAAAAAACAAGCGGCATAAAGGAACCGTTCAATGAGCAAAAGCTGCGGCGCTCATTGCTCAGATCAGGAACGCCTGATCGCGTCATTGAATCAGTAGTAGAGCGCGTGTATACAGAGCGTCCCGCTACCACACAAAAGCTTCACGAACTCGTGCTGAGTGCGCTCAGCAGCATCACACCACCCGTAGCTGCACGGTATAATCTCAAGCGTGCGCTTATGGAACTTGGGCCTGCCGGATATCCTTTTGAGCGGTTTGTAGCATGCATATTTGAACGCTGGGGATATGAAACGCAAGTTGGCCAAATTGTAGCAGGTGCGTGCGTTGAACATGAAGTGGATGTTATTGCACTCAAGCAAAAAAAACACGCAATTGTAGAATGCAAATTTCACAATCGTCCCGGCCTTAAAACAGACGTGAAAGTTACTCTCTACATTCAAGCCCGCTTTGAGGATATCTACCAAGCATGGAAGCATGATCCTTCACATCGACTTGAGGTACACGAAGCATGGATCGCAACTAACACTGCGTTCACTTCGCAAGCGCTTGCATATGCTCATTGCAAGAATCTTAAATTACTCGGCTGGTCGTACCCACAGCGCGATAATCTTGCACATTTGATAGACAAGTTTGGATTGCATCCAATTACTTCCATTCCTACATTATCATATGCACAAAAGCGCATCCTGATTGGGCAAGGGCTTATCATGTGCCATGATGCTAAATCACATCGCAATGCGCTCAGGAAAGCAGGCATCCCTGAATCCGAGATTGATACGTTTATTGAACAAGCTGAAGCTATATGCAAACTCAAAAATCACAACGACATTTAAAAAAGTGTCAGCAAATAGCCTACAGCAAATGCGAATAACGATGCCGCAATAACATGCTGAAAATATTGTTGAGGAATGCGATCAACAATATGCTGACCAATGTACACGCCAAGAAATGATGCGGGTACGAAAAATATAAGCCCGTACCATAGCGATGCACTCAGCTCAATACCACGCATCATATAGGTGATAACACGCGTCGTATCAGTAAGTATGCCTACAGTACCTGCTAGATTGAGGTATACATCTTTAGGCAGATCATATGCCGTTAAAAAAGCACTGCGCACTGCTCCACGCACACCAAAAATTCCGGCAAAAAAGCCCGATATGCCGCCTCCTATGAGTGCACTGCGCCAGTTAGCTTTGATGCGTACTGTTGGCCCGCAAAAAAGATAACAAACGTACGCAATAAGAAATAGGGAAAAAAGCATTGCAAGCATGCGCTGGTATGATTCTGCAGCAAGTGATGCTCCCACTATCGTCATAATCATGCTGGGAATACCAAATTTTAAAATAAGCGGCCAATTAAATCCTGACCTGAAAAAGAGCAGCTTCCACAGCCCATGAAACCAATGCAAAATACCCACAAGTAAAATGATGTGCGAAAATGGTAAGAAATAGATGAGCACCGTTGTCATCACGGTTCCCATACCAAATCCAGACACGGTACCGATAATGCCTGATACAATGCTTAAAAGCGATATAATAACTGTTTGCGCAATCATGATAATACCTACCTTTTTTATGCTCATATAATGAGCTCAATGTAGCGTCGCGCAGTCGAGTTGTGCAACTGCTTTGCGCATCTGACAACTCATGATAAGCTCTCGTGTGTGATTATGGTTTCAGGCATTACACGAGATAGTCTGTATGCTGGTGCATGAAAACACACGCGCATTGCGCTCATTTGATTGGACACTCTTTTTGCTCACGTTGCTCATTGCGTGCGTAGGGCTACTGTTTGTTATGAGTGCAACATACACGCCCGATCGCCCCTTTTCATTTTTCTTTAAAAAACAATTATGTGGGGTAATTTCGGGCGCACTTATTTATCTATGTTTTTCATATATTGATTATCACCGGCTTATGCGCTGGGCATATGCAGGATACGTAGGAATAGTATTTTTGCTTCTTTTTACCCTCATCATGGGGCACACTGGCATGGGCGCCAAGCGGTGGCTCAGCTTTGCGTTTTTCAGGTTGCAGCCCGCTGAACTTGCTAAAGTCATTTTCCCTGCATATGCAGCATATTATCTTTATACCTACAAAGATGCTGCACATTTTTGCGAACTCCATTTCATTCCATTACTTGCCGTGTTATGCGCCAGCTTTTTGCTCATTCTCAAGCAGCCCGATCTTGGAACTGCAATTATCGTTGCTTCATGTGGACTCGTTCTTCTGTGGTTTGCCGGCATGCCAAAGAAATGGTTTTTGTGGGGCTTTATCTGCTGCGCAATTGGCACACCTTTTTTATGGCACGTAGTACTACGCCCGTATCAAAAAAGACGCATCACTGTATTTTTAGGCCAGGGTAGTGCACATAAGGAACGGTACCAGATTGATCAATCGCTCATTGCTGTAGGCTCCGGAGGCATTGCAGGAAAAGGGTTATTGAAAGGCACGCAAAACAAGTTTCGCTTCTTGCCTGAAAGCAGAACTGATTTCATATTTGCCGTGTTATGCGAAGAGTGGGGCTTTTTAGGCGCATGCCTGCTTTTACTCTTGTACATACTTCTTTTTATGCGGGTGTTTGCCATCACAAGCACCATACATTCGCCTCATGTACAACTACTTGCTATAGGTATTCTCACGCATTTTGTGCTTTCAGTGATTATTAATCTTTCGATGGTATTGGGCTTGTTGCCTATTGTAGGCATTCCTCTGCCACTCATGAGCTACGGAATTAGTAATTTGTGGGTTACCTTTGCAAGCCTTGGATGGTTTCAATCGATCGCCATGCGCAAATCACGTGTGGCCCGTTGAATAATGCAAAACTCTTTCAAAAAAAACGGTTCCCCTCTAGACTTATGCCGTCTAGAATATGTTTACGCTGCAGCGAGTGATGATTAATGAATGATGTGCATGCGCTTGATATTATAACGTTGCAAGAAACGCCTGAAGAACGTGCGTACGATTTCAATCCACGCACGTTTGATGATTATTTAGGCCAAGCAGCGCTTAAAGAGAAACTTGCCATCTACACGCAAGCCGCAAAAATGCGCAATGAACCACTTGATCATCTGCTTCTTTTTGGGCCTCCCGGCCTTGGCAAAACAACGCTTTCGCAAATTATGGCACATGTTATGCAAGTATCCATTAAGATGTGCAGCGGCCCCATGATGGAACGCACAGGCGATTTAGTGGCGATCCTTTCAAGCCTTGGGCCACGCGATATTCTTTTCATCGATGAAATTCATCGCATGCCTACCAATGTTGAAGAAGTGCTCTATAGCGCTATGGAACATTTTCGCGTGGATGTAATTATCGGGCAAGGCGCAGGCGCACGCTCGGTAAGCTTACCTATCAATCCGTTCACCCTTGTAGGCGCAACCACCAAAAGCGGCATGCTCTCGGCTCCTTTGCGCAGCAGATTTGGAATTATAGAGCGTCTTGATTTTTATAGCCCGCAAGAGCTTGCACAAATTGTTATGCAAAGCGCGCATCACCTTGAACTTGCAATGCACGAAGTTTCTGCAGAGCGTATTGGCGCATGTGCACGAGGCACACCGCGTATTGCCAAAAAGATTTTGAGACGTGTGCGTGATTTTGCACAAGTGCATAACCATACTATAGTCGATGAAACACTCGTGCAAAAGGCACTCAGCTTTTTGGGTATTGATGATGATGGATTGAGCAAAGTTGATAATCTCATCCTGCGTACCATACTTGAAAATTTTAATGGAGGCCCCGTAGGCCTTGAAACGCTCGCCTCGCTCATTGGCGAAGATAGCCAAACTATTGAAGAAGTGTACGAACCCTATTTATTGCGCATTGGCTATCTTGAAAAAACCGCTCGAGGAAGGCAAATAGCTCACAAAAAACTGCCATTCCTCAAGCAGAAATTTTTCGGCCAAGCTACATTTATTATGTAGCAAATACTATACGCGTAGATTAATACCACGTACTTGAATCATCTTCATCCCAATATTCATCTGGATGAAACTCTTCTTCTGTTGTTTCCGCATCAGAGTCATGGTGCACTGGGCATGGCTTGCCACCCGTCTGGTGAAGCACTAAAGCTGTTAGATTATCGCTCGAGTTTTTAAATAGCGCTTTGTTCAGCAAATAAATAGCTAATTGCGCGGCACGTTCACTATGTGCATCAATTACAGTGTTTTTGGCATGATCGCGACCGCCATACGATAGAATAACTCGCTTTTGTTCATCATCTTCTTGTGCCCAACTTTCTTCTCTTGTCCATTGGCGTACACAGTGAGCCGCCGGGCAAGATTTCAGGGCATCTGTTACACCATCTGAAACAATAACTACTGTATCACCCGGACCAAACGTCTCAGAAAAAACCTCTGGCGTGGCAATAAGAGCACTTTTGTCTCGGTTTTTTAAATAAAAATCTCCTAGAGCACGCGATACTGCTAATATGCCATAGAGTCTTTTATCCGTAACAAACGCAGTTGTTTTACCAATCCGCGTCAACTCACGAGAAGCCATGGGCTTGTGATCAGTTGTCTCAATTACAGAGCCATCTGCTTGCTTGACAAGAAATACTCGAGAATCACCCGTGTGTGCTGTATATAGCTTGCCTTCACGAACATATGCTAGCGCAGCGGTAGATCCTTGCCGAGCCCACTTACTATTCTCTCCTATCTCCTTATCACATTCTTCAAATGAACTAATAAGAAGCTGCTTTATGCACTCTTCATTTTTATCTGGAGTATTATTCAACTTGGCTTGTAAAAGCTCTGGAATGCGCCCAATAGCATAGTCT
>JAGVMI010000094.1 GCA_020053845.1 Candidatus Babeliales bacterium | reverse complement strand
CCGCGCTCGTGCGCCATCACTTCCACAAGCTCAAGCGGGAATCCGTATGTATCGTACATTTTAAACGCTTGTGCGCCCGTTACCTTTTTTTGCGCTGCATGTTCAGTAAAGTATGCATTGAGCATGCCTTGGCCGCGTACTAAGTTAGTAGCAAACTTGCTGATTTCACTTTCAAGTACTTTAAAAATGAGATCAGCATTTTCTTTAAGCTCAGGGTATACATCGCCCATTTGCTCAACCACGGCACGTGAGAGCTCAGGGAAAATATTTTTGCTTGTGAGCTTTTGGGCAAAGAGTGCAGCGCGGCGAATGATCTTGCGCAGTACATACCCGCGCCCTTCATTTGAAGGGGCACAGCCATCGGCAATCAAGAATGATGAAGAGCGGATGTGATCTGCAAGCACATGAAATGCGGCTTTATAGTCGCCTTCTTGCTTTGCGTATGCTCTGCCTGAGAGTTCTTCAATTTTTTTGATGATGTGAGCAAAGGTATCGATCTCAAATACAGAATCTTTATCCTGCATTACTGCAGCAAGGCGCTCAAAGCCCATGCCGGTATCAACACCTGTTTGCTCGAGATTTTTAAGCTCACCATTTGGCTGGCGATCATATTGCATGAATACGAGATTCCAGATTTCAAGGAAGCGATCGCAATCACATGCAGGTCCGCATGCGCTTGCATCTTTGCAGCCAAACTCTGCTCCGCGATCGATATGAATTTCTGTGGATGGTCCGCAGGGGCCAAGATCGCCCATCTGCCAGAAGTTGTGTTCTTCGCCCAGGCGGTGCATGCGTTCTTTAGGAATACCGATCATGGTATGCCAGATATCGTACGCTTCATCGTCGGTGGTGTAGACGGTGGCATGGAGATTATTGGTTTTCATGCCCAGATCTTTGGTGAGAAAGTCCCATGCAAAGATGATGGCATCTTGCTTGAAATAGTCGCCAAACGAGAAATTGCCCATCATTTCAAAGAAGGTCAGATGGCGCTTGGTAAAGCCGACATTATCAAGATCATTATGCTTACCGCCAGCGCGTACACATTTTTGAATGCTCACGGCTCGCTTGTAGTTGCGCTTTTCTCGGCCCAGAAACAGATCTTTAAATTGGTTCATGCCAGCATTAGTAAAAAGGAGCGTTGGATCTTGGGCGGGAATGAGCGATGAGCTTGCTACATACTCGTGTTGGCGAGCTTTGAAAAATTCGATAAAGCGTTGTCTGATTTCTGGGGATTTCATGCGAACCTTATCTGTAAGAAAGGCATTATTGTGCCCTAAAATACACCAAAACAAGTATCACACAAACTGATTGAGCTGTGAATAGCAGGGTTTTACCGGACTTTTTAAAGCTCTGGCAGTGCGTCAAAGGCTGGCTTAAGTCGCGCGAACATATCCTGGAGATCAAAAGATATCTGTTTGGTATGCGCAAGTGTAGGCAGAAAATTAGTATCGCCTGTCCAGCGCGGAAGCACGTGCATGTGCAGATGTGCTGGTATGCCGGCGCCTGCTGCTTTGCCCAGATTAAGCCCCACGTTAATGCCATGCGCGCCAAGTACGCGCGTGAGAATTTCGGTACTGTGCGTGGTAAGTTCCATGATGTCAGCGCGTGTTTGTTTATCAAGCTCATCAAGGCGCGAGAGGTGCGCGAGCGGTAAAATAAGCAGATGCCCTGCATTATAAGGATACAGATTGAGCATTACCATAACGCGTTTAAAGCGCCTGAAAATAAAATGAGCGGCATCATCAGGGCGTTCAAGCTGCTGGCAAAAAATACACTGATCGGCAGATGCATTCTCCTGCTTTGCTTCATGAATACTGCTTGAATAGCTTGTGCGCCATGGCGCGTAAAGAAGATCCATAGTGATTATGCCTTATGGTCATACATGAGGAGCATACGTTGTTTGTTGGGGTTTATGATGAGTGTGCCATAGGGCATACCAAAAAGTAAGTGCAAGAATGATCATAAGCGGCTCTATCGGTATGCGCAGACGTGCATAGCCAAACCCTCCCGTGATGCCCAAGGTAACCGCGCAGAGTATGCCCGCTGCGAGCCATACGCGTTGCATGATGCGCTCTCTATCAGTAAGCATGCGCTGCCAGAATGGTTTGACTAAAAAGAGCCATGCGCCGCCGAGCAATCCAATCCACAGTAAGATTGCATAAAGCAGTTCAAGATATGCAGCTGCACGCATCCACCACGGCATTGCCTGGCGCCACAAGCATGCGGCAAGCTTTTCACTTAAAAACTCTTCCATAGGATCATAAAAATAGGTGTCGTTACAAAATGAAACAAGCTGACTTGCATACAGATCAAACGTGCTTTTGATAATTTCGCGCATGCCATCACATAAAAATATTGCTGGATGTGCGCAGATGACTGGCCACACAACACTTTTTATTGCGTTGGGCGATACGTACGGGATTGATGCTGGTTGCTTGAGGCGCGCTTCATGCAGTGCGTATGCAGCGCGTTTTTGCGCAAGTGCGTGTGCTTGCTCGAGGGGAATGCCTTCAGTTGTGCGCATGATTTTAGGAACGCTAAAGCAATTAAGATAAATGCCAAACATCGGGCAAAAAGAATATTCGCCGAT
>JAGVMI010000141.1 GCA_020053845.1 Candidatus Babeliales bacterium | reverse complement strand
TGATCCGCTATTGACTCATCAAATACAAATCAGAAGTGACACATCACTTGAAAAAATTCATCAAACTGCTTTGTATGTTACTCATTTTTTCTGCACAGATGCTACATGGGAATCATGGGAAGAGATAATGACATGGCACAATGTGCTTGCAGATCAAGAGTTTATGCACACACTCAAAACATGCATAGCGCCTTGCAATCCATTACCTCTTCTTGATCTACCTACTGACAAAATTACCGTTGCTTTACATGTACGCAAGGGCGGTGGGTACGATGCGCCACTTGCTTCAGAGCAGATTTTTGACAAAAATACTTATCCTCAACGACGTAATACGCGTATTGATGAGCCTGCGGATGTTATCTGGCCGCTTAAATTCCCGCCGGATCAATACTATATCGATCAGATAAAGCATTTGCATGAGATGGTATCAGGAGCGCCTCTGTATATCTATATCTTTACAGACGATCCCAATCCTGCAGATATTGCACGGCGATATGCACGCGAACTGCAGATTGATACAATCACATTCGATTATCGCCCCGCTGGTAACAAGCATAATGCCAACGTGCTTGAAGATTTTTTTAATATTGCACGCTTTGATTGCCTTATACGATCAGGGTCTAACTTTGCTCAAATGGCACAACTAATTGGGGATCATAAGATAGTGATCTATCCCAAAAATGCCCATTGGAAAAGGGGTAGGCTTATTGTGCATGATGTAGGTGTTTGGACTGCGTCTGATGTATCGTTGTTTCTAAAAGCATGGCTATAGTAGGTTAAGCCGTGATGATGTTTGGGGAGAGATGGTATGACAATGATTGCACGTAGCCTCATAGCATTGATGATGGTTGCACACATGCACGCACAGGGCGGTGTTATGCATGCAGCAGTGACGTGTGCATATCCCAAATGGACAGGGCGTTTTGGCGATCAGCTTTTTCATTATGTGCGTGCGCGCTATGTAGCACATTGCTGGGGGCTAGCTTACCTATGTCGTCCATTTAAATATTCTGATCAGCTTGTTTTGCATGATGCATACCCATCATATGAACATCATAAGAATTCATTTGCGCAGTATCGTGCTCTTAAACATTGGGAAGATGTGCATGCGCTAGAAGATAATACGCTGTATGGTATCGACTTTTTCTTTACCAGCACTAAGTGGGGCAGCTGGGATGAGATATGTACGTGGGATGGGGCATTAGAAGATAAGGCATTCATCGAGGAAATGAAACGCATGATATCTCCTATTAAGCCGCTTGCGCTTGTATCCGTTCCCCAGGATAAGCATGCCGTTGCAGTACATGTGCGCAAGGGTGGAGGATTTGATAGGCCATTGTACTCTCAGCAAATTTATCGAAGTATATTGCAGCCTCGAAAAATCCATCGAGGCGCATCAAAACCTCCACAAGGATACGAAGATGTGATCTGGCCGCTCAAACTTCCGCCAGATCAATATTATATAGATCAGATTAAGCGATTATATAACATGCTTGGGTGCAAGCCTATGTATGTATATATTTTTACCGATGATCGTAACCCTGAGAGAATAGCAGGGCTTTATGGGCGTCATCTCAAGTTACCTAACGTAACGTTTGATTATCGCCGCACGAATAATCACCATGCAAATAATGTGCTCGAAGATTTTTTCAGCATGAGTAAATTTCCCTATCTTATTAGATCAGGCTCTCATTTTGCTCAAATGGCTCAAATTATAGGCAACCATACCATTGTAATCTATCCGCTGCATGCAGTATGGGATGATAATAAGCTGATTATTGATCAGGTGGGGCTCTATCGCCGCTCGTAATGTGGTTGTATGGGGGGAAAATGCAACAAACAACACGATACGTGTATATATTTTTGATGCTTATGTTTGGGCATGCGTGTGCGGCACACATGGAGCTTGTGGAATTCATGCCAGACAAACTTTACGATGACCCTCTACCCACCGAGTGGGCAATGCATAAGCATTTTAAAAACCGCCCTCTTAAAGCGGATATTACCTATTACGCTATTCCTTTTAGCTGGCTCGTGCATCGCGGAAGATTAGACGAAATTCCTCGCAAAGCACCAGCAAAGGGGGGATTTAGCGTTTTCCAGGCAGATGATTGGCAGATGCACGCAATGATACCTACAGCGCATCGTTTGGGCCTTGGCGTAGTATTTGCCTGTGCGGGGCAGGGGCAACATTATAAAGGTGTACGCATATTGCCGTGCCCGTACGTTATTGAGCATAAAATCGAACCAAGTGTTGCTAAAGATATTTGGTATTCATTCATCGGATCTGCAACGCATCGATTTAGAGAGCGCGTATTTGAGCTGAAAACAAAGCGTAGCGACGTAGTTATTAAGAAGCGCACTTTTTTTCATTATGGTGTTACCGATGAGCATGAACGGCAACAGCTACGGCATGAGTATGTAGATACAATTGCGCGATCTCGTTTTTCTCTGTGTCCGCGTGGCGCAGCGTCAAACTCTATTCGTTTTTGGGAATCGCTGGGTGCAGGAGCAATACCGGTAGTAGTTCCCGCAGAAGATCTCTATTTACCTAACATTTTTGACTGGAGTTCGTGTATTGTTGCGATTCCTGGCGATCAACTTGAGCGCGTAGAAGAAATCTTGAGCAAAATAACGCCACAGCAGGAAGCTCACATGCGAGAATCATGCTATCGTGCCTTTGAGCTTTTCTCCGGAGAAAATCTTACGCTATGCATTCGCAAATATTATGAAGAAGAGCCATGGGATATTTGGAATCCTTTGGGAAGGCCAGCGCCGGAAGCATTAACACTTCCTACACCAGTGTCATCACCCGCA
Organism: Candidatus Babeliales bacterium; assembly: GCA_020053845.1. Classification (GTDB taxonomy): domain Bacteria; phylum Babelota; class Babeliae; order Babelales; family Vermiphilaceae; genus JAGVMI01. Next base: position 475 of record JAGVMI010000141.1, on the reverse strand, counting down.
ATAACGCCCGCAACACATCCTGCAGTATTGCAAGCGCTACCCAAGCCAAAGCCACACCCCACAGTAATTCGCCCACCAGATCCGCGCGATACGCCGATTGAACGAATGAAGAAAGAGATTGCGAACTTGCTTGCAAAACCATTATTGACTACGCCAGAAAGAGCACGGCTTGTTGCATTGCAAAGGCAGCTTGAGCGATTGAAGCAGAACAATCAAAGCGGAATATAAGGCTAAGAATTAGGGGATTGTGATGGCGCGCATACTACGCTTTTGTATAGGTGCAGTGTTTTTGCTGGTATCAGCTGTGCAGTGCGGCAGCATGAATATACATGTGGTTCATTTGCAACACTTTGAACGTGAACCGGTTCCGTTGGATCTTGATGTGTATAGGCTTTTTAGTAAAAATCCTATACCTGTGCCTGTCAATTATTTAGCATTTCCATCTGTATGGATGAAGATCAATAAGAAAGGTGAC
>JAGVMI010000084.1 GCA_020053845.1 Candidatus Babeliales bacterium | reverse complement strand
TTCAGGCATCAGTGGTTGAAGAATCAACTCAAACAAGCATACAAAAGCAGCTTGGGGCTACAGAAGCACTGCTGCAAGGATATTACGTAGCATTGTGCGAAAAACTTTCAAGTTTGGAAAGTGGAGTGTGTGCAACGCTGCTTGAAGAATTCTCTCAAAGCAATGCTCAACTTAGCGAAAAACTTTCCGCGTTATATCAACGGGCCCTGTTACTTAATACTGCCGTATCAAGTGAGATTGCAAACAAGATAGGTAATCTTACGCTTAATGCATCAGGTGATGAAGCTGTTATATGCGGTAAGATAGCTGCGTTTAGGGCTCAGGCAATAGATAATATTAACAAACTATGCGAAAAATTCAGTGCAGTTAAAGTTAATACTATCTTGGCGCTTTCAGATGTAGAACAACAGATACTCGAAAAGCTTTCGGATCTTGATGCTACGATTCAAGAGATGGCAATTCGTGTTTCCGTAATAGCAGGCCAAGTGCGAGGAATTCAGCCGCTTCTTGTATAATGCCACGGGGAGTTGGGATGTTCTTGCTGTCCTATGTAGTGATCATGTTTACATTATGTATGCAGTCATATTGTGCTGCAGTAGAGTATGAAGAAAGCTCTACTCGATCAATGCATGTTCATGAGAATAAGCAATCTGCAGATTCTGCTGCCGAAATCTTATATCATTCGCTTGCTTTGGTGCATAAGTTGCAGGCATTACGAGTGCGCTGTGTTTCTTCATGTGAGCGTATGTGTTCGATGTTGGCAAGTGTAGATGTATCCGATATAACATGCTTTGATGAGAGCAAAAGATTTGATGGGCTTGTATATTTTGGCTCGCTTGTTCAAGCCATGGAATCGCTCGATGGACGTATTGCCGAGATGCAAATGATGCTTCTAACCGCATTGCGTACATTTTCAAATAAAGTACTTGAAGATGATGAAGCGCATGTGCGCAGCGGATTGATGCTTGCGGATGAGCATTCGCGAGTTAAAGAATCTATTGATACGTATAGAATGCGTTTAAATGAAATAATAGAAACTGCCCATGAATATGGGGAGGTGCTTTGCACGGATTATGCATTGCTTATGCAACAATGTTATGAGCTATGGTCTCAGCATGTTAACCGGCTGAGATTATCTCGCAATGAAGCTATTGAGCTTCATGATATGATTGTGCAAAAGTGCCGTGAACAAATAAGCAAATGGTTGTTACATGCACAAGAATGTGCGGCAGCGTGTATCAAGGACATGTGTAATGACTATGATATAGCACGAAGCTATGTATGTAATGTTGATGAAGACGCCATATGTGGTATATGCACTCAGATCGATGAATTCGCGAAACGTACGAGTGAATTGTACTCTGATGTACGTCAAAAGGTTAGCGCGTGGATGGATAGTGCTGGTAGGGAGGCACAAGCAGCTATTGGGGCTGAGCATTCAGATGTTGTAAGGAAGGCTCAAGGCTATATTAAAGAGCTGCAAGAGAAATTTAATGCGATGCTAGCTCAAAGAATAGATGATCAGAGTGATGTACGATATGCATATGAAGATAATGTTGCGCAGCTCAAAGATATGATACATGTGAAAGCGCAGGGCTGGTTTGATTTTTATAGTTATAAAAAAGTTGTTACCACTGAATGTATAAAGAATAAACTTTTGAGTTGTGTGGCTTCTCTTAAAAAAACGGGGCAGGAGTGTGTAGATGAGATTAATAGAAACGCTACGTTGATTATATCTGCTCCTCAGGAAAATATTGAGGAGTTTCTATTGAGTGGTGATCGCATACTTGCCAAGATAGAGAAAATAGTTGGCTTATTCCAAAATTCCCTCAACATTTGCATATCAAATTTTATATCAGAGTCACGTGCTACGTCTGCTTCTTTAGAAAATTCTATAGCGCTCATACAGCCGATAATAGCGTATGATGGAACGGAGCAAATAAATCTACTGGCAAGTGATAGTAACATGCTCTATGCACAGCAATTGTTACATGAGCAAGCCACCTACAAGGCTGATACTCAAGCAATAGATGGTTTTTTTGATACTATTCAAAAGATGCTATCCAGTTGCTCTTCTGAATTAGAAAAAGCTGCAGCACGTTATGATAGCGCTTTTCGCATATCGGTTGCGCAAGATGTTAACCAGGCAGAGATCGTACTAGCACAAGCGGACACTCAGCTATATACGTTATTACAGGCGCAGATGGGCAATTCAAGCAGGCAAAGCGCAGAAGTACTTTTTGCAAATTTGGATTGCTTAGTTGCTCGGCAACAAGGTGAATTATGTGAAAAGTTTTCAACTGCGCAAAAGGAAATGATTGTCGCAGTTGATGAAATGATTATAGCGCTTGAAGCAATTAAGGGACTCATTTCTACAACTATTGCGTCAGGGCTTGAAAACTTGGCATCGATGGTTACGAATGGCACACAGGCTGAAATTGATTTAGCAAGCGTTGCTCTTGAGCGGGTTATACATCTTTATAAAATGCTTTTTGTGAGTGTTATTAAGGTGTTTCTCATTCTAGGCTTGCCTGTTTAGGAAAGAGACATGTTGCAAATAAATAAGACATTGCCTGTGATTACACTCATGGTGTCATGCTATGCAATGGGCATGGATACCTATCAGGAGCTTGTAGCGCGAGTATATCAGCTTGACCACGAGCTGGTTCAATTAGAAAATGCATTTAAGCAGTTACATAATGTTGCTTTATTCGAAAAATCGAATAAAAGTGATACTGCCGAATCAGCATCATTTTTGCAAGAAGATCCATTTAAAAATGTCCCTGGAGATTCCTCACCAACGGTCCCTGATGAAATGGGAGATGCTCTTCATTGCATTATTGGTGCAGAGCAAGAGCTCAGGCGGCTTGAGGGTGCGCTGGGTGAATATGAAGCTGCGCTTGTATCTGTAGCGCAGGATGATTGGAAGGGTGTTTTGCAAGAGCCCTTGCTTGCTCAGATGAATAAGCCTCAGTTGTGCGATGATAGTGTATTAAGCGCAAATGATTTAGAGAAAGCGACAGATATTTTGAAGGGTGATTGTGATGGCATTATAAGTAGCATATCGAGCAAACTGCAAAATTATCAGGCTTCATTATGTAATGCGTTGCAGGATAGCTATAGCCAACATGTAAGGTATTTAGAAGGATACGTAGCAAACTTTGATCATGACTTACATGAAGATGCTACGCGGCGTTTTGCTAAGTACTTAGAAGTACAAAAACGTTGCAGCGATCTCATAGTACGCATAGCGACATTGTGCAGTTCGCACATTGATACTTCAAAAGTCTCTGTTGATCAGTATCGACAAGTGATATGCGATACTTTGAATAAAACTTCGTCATATATCGAATCAATGATGCAATGGGTTAGCAAAGCTACAGATACTGTGGTTATGAATACGTGTGTATCATGTCAAAAAAACGAAAGATCAATTCGCGTAACTGATGATGTGCTGAAAGGTGCTCTGATTCGCCAACAGGCACGAGATGTTTGTGAGCATGTATGCTCCTGTGAAAGCGTATTTTTCAATAAAGTGACGCAAGGCTACGCTCGCTGTTTGGAAATGTTACAAGATAGTATTCACAATATATTGATACAGTTCACAGTGCAAAATGATGTATGTGACGTACGAATAGAACGAATTCTTGCACGAGCAGGTGTTTTAGAGGATACATTTGTACGCGAATTGAGTATGCAGCTATCAGACGTTATTATGTGTCAGAAAAAAAATACCCAGCAGCTTGTGGAGCAGCTACATATTAACACTGCATATATGAATACCCGTCAAGCCTCGTGTATACAAGACATGCGTGGTGATGCAGCAGAGCAGTTTAATACTCTTGCCTCACATAAGAAGATTCAAAAAGCGTTACTTGATTCGGCGGAATCTGCGGAGTCCACATTGCAAAAAGCTATAGCAGATCAACAATATGCTTTTGATGAACGGCTTGCCCAACTTAATGCTTTAACTAATGAATCACAAGTTCGTGTGAGTGATGCCGGAAAAGCGTTGTATACACATAAAAATCAGATCTTGGAATATCTAGAAAAGAAGCATAATAGCCTGATGGAAGATATGCGGCAAAGCTTAGCCAAGTTTAATTGCGAGCTTGCGATACTTGACGATGCTTTTTGTGCAAAAATGAGCTGTGTTCAAGCTACTTTGGTGAAAGCAGTTGATCGTGCAGCGGTGAAAGCAATTTTTCAGGCAAATGATCTGAGATCATTTCTTTTCTTTGCAATAGAGCGATTTGCTGCTCTTGCAGGAGGACTTGATAGTACTACATCGATCGTTAAATTCAATACTAAAGTTAATAAAAAAATGTTTCCACAAATTTTTTTATTACGGCTCTTGTATTGTAATTGTGTGCCATTGCCACCTCCGGTTCCAGTATGATGATACAAAGCATACATCGTGCCACTATATTACTCGCGTTATTCTTTTGTGCCATGCATGTGTTTGCGGAGGATAATGCGGATAAGTGTTGCGAGGAGGTACTTTACCATGTGCTGCAGGCACGCAATATCAATTGCGATATAACTGCATTGATAGAAAAAAAGAAAGCACAGATGAATGAAGCCATTGCATCCATACAGGCTGTGGCGCCAATGGCGGCACATGATTTTGGGGTGGGTGTTGCAGAGGCACTAGCAAGCACTATAGAAAAAAAGAGTATCTCTCATGAAGAAGTGCATAACGAAATTGTCGCGTTGCGCGATCGTTTAAAGAGTTGGAATAGAAATAATGTAACACATTTGTGTGCTTGCGTTGAGTGGCTCGAAGGTAAGAAATCATGGGATCGTAATGTCCAGAATCTCAGGAATGATGTAGCGGCAGCTTTGCAAGATACCCAAGAATGTATTGGCAATTCAGCAAGAGCAACGCTTCATACGCTCTATATAAAGAGCAAACAATTCTGCGATGAAGCACTTCAACTACTTGAAAGCAGTATTGAAAGAGGGAAAAATGGAGTAGAGCTCCTTGCAGATCTATCAGATATGCAGTTGCCAGAACCTATGGACCCCTTATCGTCTATTGAGCAGTCTAGCCAGTTTGACACATATATTATGCGAGTTTTTGATCGATTGGCTCTATGTGAGCAGTATCTAGCTGAATGTGAAAAAAGCTGTACGTACTATGTGCATTGTGAGTTAGAAGGCTTAGCGCGGTCGGAACATTTTGATCACCAGCTCATTCTTGAGCAGGTAGCAGTCTTAGAGCAGCAGCTTAAGGCATGTATGATGCATGAACAGGAAAAAGTGATGTCTGCATATCAAGAGGGGTGTACCCGCTTGCAGGATGTGATGCAGCAGAAACTTGATGAGCTTAAAGGGCATGTTTCCTCAGTGGTTGTTGACCTTGCGCAGGATATAGAATGCTATGAAGCAGATTCATGTAAAGCTGCCACTGAATACTTTGTCACCTGCGCAGAGCGTATTCGAGATGTATGTGCTTCGATTTATGAGCAGGTACATGAGAGTATGTACCATGTGCAGTTACAGGCTGATGAGATAGATAATCGAGTAGAATCTCTGAGTTGCGATGTTATTACCCCTATGAATATTGTGCTTTCAGATTTTAAAGCGCAACAGGTAGCATTAAAGCAATCTGTACTTCTCGCGCTTGAGCATTTAAAATCGGCAATATCTGATACGCTGTTTGCACGTGTTGATGAAACGCGAACTAATCTAGTGACAGCACGCCTTGAAGCAAAAAGACGCGTGCAGTTTGAGCAGGCGGAGATTCAGGCTCATCTGAACGAACGATTGAACGAAACGCTCTATGCTCTTGCAGCATATCAATATAATGCTGATGCAT
>JAGVMI010000139.1 GCA_020053845.1 Candidatus Babeliales bacterium | reverse complement strand
CGGAATGACATTCTTTGAAGGCAATGCCGTATGGCACATCCTCAAGCAATCTGATGCAATGACAGTTATGGTACTGACAGTGCTTTTTGTGTTGTCTGTATTATGTTGGGCAGTATTTTTTGGCAAATGGCTTCGCATTCGTGCAAAAAAAAGAGAACTTACCGTACTGATACGCAGTTTGAACAAACTGAGTAATGCTGATGAAATGCTTGTGTGCGCAACTCAGACGCAGCAAGGAATAGGCGGCGATCTACTGGTAGGAACGGTGCAATTTATGACGGTGCTTGAAAGCCAACAAACAGCAAGCAACAAAGCAAAACAATGGCTTGTGCTTGATAACTATCTTGAACAAACGCTTGATGAAACGATTGCACGTCAAGAGTCATATCTTCCATTTTTATCAACAACTGCATCAGTTGCTACTCTTCTTGGGCTGTTTGGTACGGTTTGGGGCTTGATTCATGCATTTGTGCGTATGAGTGAACATCAGTCTACAGATATTGCTACCGTTGCTCCTGGTATAGCAGAGGCGCTTATTGCAACCCTAGCAGGTCTTGCGGTCGCTATTCCTGCATTGGTTATGTACAACTATTTGGCATGCCAAACACGCACTGTGCAAGATATGCTTGCGCGTATTGCCGACAAGGTAAGCTGCTTTGCTCGCCAACGTTTTGAAGCTTAGGAGTAATCATGTCGCGGTTTTCTCGATCCCGTCGCCAAAAAGAAGTAAAGGCGATGACTGATATTCCTCTGACTCCGCTCATTGATACAGCATTGACATTGCTTGTTATATTCATGGTTTCAACGCCCGTAGTGCAGCAAGCAATAAAGGTAAACCTTCCTCGTGGTCAGGCGCAGGAAGAAAAAGGTGCCAATCAGCAGTTGATTGTCTATCTCGATAGCGAGAGCAAAATATCATTCAACGGAACATCACTCACGCAAGAAGCGCTTTTTCAAGAACTAAAAAAAGTAACCGCTGATAAAAAAGATCAGACGGTATTTGTACGTGCTGATCGAGCGGTTTCCTATGGAACAGTAGTTGAGCTTGTGGATCAAATTAAGGTGGTAGGTGGTATTAAATATGTGGCACTGGCTACGCAACGAAGAACAACATAAGGGCCGTGCACGCTCTATATCAGGTGCGCTTTCAATAGCTTTACACACGGTGATGCTTATGGTGTGTGGGGCGGTTTACAAAACCGATCAAGACACGTTATTTTTAAGTATCAAAAAAGCTGTCCGAGTGGAGCATCCGGTGCATTTTGTAGAGTTACCGCCTGCAGCAGCAGTACGTAGTACCACCAGTGATGCAAAAAGTTTACCGGTATCGTGTACTCAGCTTGCGCATATTACTCCTACTGCATCCGTAATACAGCAAATGCCAAAAAATGAGCCCAAGCAGGAGCATCCTGCTAAAGCTGCTGTTTGTGAGGTACCAAAACCAAAAGCGCCGCTTACTTACAGCAAAGAAGATGTTGCAGCAAAGCAGCACAAAGAACTGCATCAAAAAATTATGGATAATTGGCGGGCGCCACGAGGCATAGAAAGCGATTGTTCTTGTGAGTTAGAAGCGATAGTAGCCGCTAATGGTGCTATACAATCGATTATCACCAAAAAATCATCAGGTATTCTCATGTTTGATGTTGCGGCTCGTAGTGCGCTTTCAGCTATAGAGTTCCCTCGTTGGAGCCGCGGCAAATCAATTGTGATAGCGTTTAATAATTAAGCAGCGATGGGTAACTCATGCGTTATATCATAGTCAGTGCGCTTGCAATAATTTTTTCACAAGTTGCCTATGCAAATGAATCTTTTGCAGTTAAAGCAGCAGAACAGCAGAAGATTGGTGTTGCCATAGTGTGTGTTGGTGATCGCGATACGCAGCTTGATGAAGTGATAACCACTCTTTGCAAAGATTTGGCATTTAGTGGGCAGTTTAGTACAGCAGAGCGTGAATTGCATGGTGCCGTAGGTATGAAGCATATAAAACGGCTATTCAAAGAGGGTTTTCCGCTAGCGCTTTTTGTCAATACGCAAATAGGAGGACAAGCAATAGAGTGGCGTCTTTATGATACGATTTCGGGCACCATGATTTTGGGCAAAAAATATGCAAAGCGAGGCGCTGTACCACGTGTGTGGGCGCATGCGGTAAGTGATGCTCTGTGGCCTGTGCTTACCACAAAACCCGGTTTTTTTTCTACACGCATAACCTACTGCAGATCATCTGCAAAGCATTTGGGCAAAAAAATTATTTGTGTAGCTGATTATGATGGTACTCATGAGCAAGTGCTTGTAAGTAGTGGCGCGCTCAGCATAGCTCCGCGATGGAACAATGATCCCAAAAATCCGCTTGTTTTTTATTCTGAGTACACGAAGAAAAACATGCGTCTCATGGCAGTAGATATGAAAAGGCGCACGAAGGTAACATCCGATTTTGATGGCATTAATATGCTGCCGAGCTTTTCTCCTGATGGGTCGCAGGTGGTGTATTGTGCATCAAAGGGCCAGGGCAGCTGTCAGCTGTACTATTGTGCGCAAGGAATTTTTGAGCAATTAACACATAATGATGGTAACAATGTATCCCCCACGTTTGATAAAGAGGGCAAGACTGTTTACTTTTGCTCAGATTTTGAAACAGGCAGGCCTCAACTGTATGCGTGTGCGCTTGCAAACCATACTACAAGCAGACTAACTACAGGTGGTTATTGCGCAAGTCCGCATTATAATCCTCAGCGTGACCAATTGGTGTATGGTAAGCTTATTGAGG
>JAGVMI010000101.1 GCA_020053845.1 Candidatus Babeliales bacterium | reverse complement strand
ATGCTATCGTGAAGTGCCAAAGAACGTTCAAGAAGCAATTGTAGAGAAAAAATAAGCATAAAAACAACCCTCCGGGAGAATTAACAATGGCAAGAGACGTCTTTCAGCGGACTAAACCGCACGTCAATATTGGTACGATTGGTCACGTAGACCACGGTAAAACCACCCTCACCGCAGCTATTACTACCTATCTTGCAAAGAAGGGTATGGCGCAAGCAAGAGCATACGATCAAATCGATAATGCTCCTGAAGAAAAAGAGCGTGGAATTACCATCGCTACCTCACATGTAGAATATGAAACAGGTAAGCGCCACTACGCACACATCGACTGCCCTGGCCACGCTGACTATGTAAAAAACATGATCACGGGTGCGGCGCAAATGGATGGTGCGATTCTTGTTGTATCTGCTGCTGATGGTGCAATGCCTCAGACGCGTGAGCACATCGTTCTTGCTAAGAACGTAAACGTGCCTGCGTTGGTAGTATTCCTCAACAAAGTCGACATGGTTGATGACCCTGATATGGTCGACATGGTTGAAGAGGAAATTCGCGATCTGCTCAAGAAGTATGATTTCCCTGGCGATACAATTCCAGTTGTACGCGGATCTGCTTTGAAAGCATTGGAAGGCGATACAAGCGAAATCGGCGAACAAGCAATGGGCAAATTGATGGATGCAGTTGATGCATACATTCCAGAGCCAGTTCGTGATATTGATAAACCTTTCTTGATGCCTATTGAAGGCGTGTTTTCAATTTCGGGTCGTGGTACTGTAGCTACCGGCCGTATTGAAACAGGCAAGGTCAAGGTTGGTGAAGAAGTAGAAATCGTTGGTTTTGGCGATACAGTCAAAACAACCGTGACAGGCGTTGAAATGTTCAAAAAGACACTCAACGAAGGTCAGGCTGGTGATAACGTAGGTATTCTGCTTCGCAGTGTTAAGAAAGAAGACATTGAACGTGGTATGGTGATTGCTGCTCCAAAAACAATCAAGCCACACCGCAAGTTTCAGTGCAAAGCAATTATTCTTAGCAAGGAAGAAGGCGGACGCCATAGCCCATTCTTCAATGGCTATCGTCCTCAGTTCTACTTCAGAACAACTGACGTTACCGGTATTGTTACGCTTCCAGCTGGACGCGAAATGGTAATGCCTGGTGATACAGTTGAGCTGACCGTTGAGCTCATCTCTCCTATCGCTATGAGTAAGGATCTTCGTTTTGCTATCCGTGAAGGTGGCAGAACAGTTGGATCGGGTGTTGTAACCGAAATCATTGAATAATTAATTAGGTGATCGAATGAAAAAGCAGCGAATTAGACTTAAGCTCAAGTCATACGATCATCGTTTGTTGGATCAGGCAGTTAAACAAATTGTGTTAACTGCGCGACGAACAGGAGCCCAGCTTATGGGGCCTGTTCCTCTCCCCAACAAAAGACGATGCTTTACGGTGCTTCGCTCGCCGCATGTCGATAAAAAATCACGTGAACAATTTGAGCTGACGACTCACAAACGAGTTTTGGATATCGTCTCGCCATCGGATAAAACGATGGATGCGCTCATGAAACTCAACATTTCCTCTGGCGTAGATGTTGAGATCAGATAACGAGGAAGGTCATCCCATGGTATCAGGAGTCTGGGGCAAGAAAGTAGGAATGACCCAAATCTTCGCAGATGACAAGGTGATTCCAGTAACAGCTATCGATATTTCTCGATGGGTAGTTACCAATATTAAAACCGCGGAACGCGACGGATATAACGCGCTGCAAGTAGGTTGCTTGCGTGATCGTTATGCCAAGCAAGAATTTTCGCATGAATGGCTAAAGAACCTTAAGAAGTTCTTCGGCCATATTCGTGAAATTCGCACTGCTGAAGCGGTTACAGATAAAACAGCTGGTCAAGAATTTGATTCGGCTGCAGTGTTAGCAAAAGGTGATAAAGTCAACGTTACTGGAACAACGCGCGGCCGTGGGTTTACGGGCGGTGTCAAAAGACACGGCTTCTCAGGTGGTCGTCGTAGTCATGGTTGCACCATGGGTGAACGTAGCTCTGGTTCTATCAGCTGGATGAGAAAACAGGGAAGAATTATCAAAGGCAAAACTATGGCTGGTCACATGGGTGTTGATCAGAACACAGTGCGCAATCTTCCCGTTGTCAAAGTAGAAGCTGGTGCGCATATAGTGCTTGTTAAGGGAGCTGTTCCTGGGCACGCGGGCTCGTTGGTATTTGTTCGCAAGGTTTGACATAGGTGAGAACCATGAATGCTAAGCAGAAAAAACAAACAGCATCCAACGCTAGCAAGCGAGTTCTGGCGGCAACGGACTTCCAGGTGAATATGCCTGAAGCACGTACAGCTCCGGAACAGTTTGCATTGTGGGTGCGCGTATTAAGACAAAATGGACGCCAAGGTACAGTGGCATGCAAGGGACGCTCAGATGTCGCTCGCACCAATAAAAAACCTTGGAAGCAAAAAGGAACAGGCAGAGCACGCGCTGGCTCAGCACGTTCCCCACTATGGCGTGGCGGCGGTATCATTTTTGGTCCGCAACCACGAGTAAGAACGCTCAAGATCTCAAAGCAGTGTAAGCAAAACGTGCTTAACAGCCTGTTTTTTGATTACCTCGCGGGTGAGCGTATTAATGTCATTAATTGGCAGCTCGAAAATGATCGTCCTAAAACTTCGGCAGCATTCGCAGCACTTAAAGGTGCTGGCCTGCATACCGAAAAAGTGGCGCTCTTTTTAACTATGGATGATGCGTTAACAGCAGCTTCCTTTGCTAATATTCCCAACGTGCAATTGTTGAGCTTTGATGAGCCTAACGCGATTTCATTGGCATACAATACTCATTGGGCGGTTCTTGAAAAAGATCTCGAGCGATTTAAAGAAATGGTGTCACAATGGAGTTGACGATCTACGATATTATTAAGGGACCGCTTATTTCTGATAAAGCGTACAGATTGAATCGCACGCTCAATCAGCTTGTGCTAGAAGTACATGTTGCGGCAACCAAACCCCAGATTAAAAATGCGTTAGAGCGCCTTTTTAATGTGAAGGTGAAAGAAGTAAGAACAGGAATTCGTAAATATACAAAAGCGCATGGACGCCTTAATAAGCGTTTTGTGGCACGTCCTTCACAAGCAAAGATGAAGATTGCGTATGTTTCGTTAGCAGAGGGCCACAAGCTCAATCTGTTCGAACAAGCTGAAGTGGCGCCTCGTGCAGCTGAGGTTGAGCAAGCATAACTTATCTGATGCTTACAGGGCAAAGGTTGTTGTATGGCCATAGTTAAAAGAAAACCGAGAAATGCATCCTTAAGATTCCAGTCGTTTTTGGAGTCAAAGGATATAACAAGCAAGAAGCCTCTTAAGAGTTTGGTTGTTGGCCTGAAAAAAGGCGGCGGCAGAAACGCTTACGGCAGAATTACAGTGCGCCATCGCGGTGGTGGTGCTGCACAAAGATATCGTGTAATCGATTTCAATCGTGCAGAACGTGATGTTGCGGGCAAGGTTACCACGATCGAGTACGATCCGAATCGTAACGTTCGTATTGGGTTGATCGTGTATGTTAACGGGTCAAAGCGTTACATCCTGATGCCTGAAACACTTAAAGTGGGCGATACCGTACTTGCAAGCAAAGATGCTGAAGCGCGTGTGGGCAACTGTCTTCCATTAAGCAAGATTCCTGTTGGTTTCCTTGTTCACAACATTGAAATCAGACCGGGGTGTGGTGGAACATTCGCACGCAGTGCTGGCATGGCAGCTCAGATTATGGGTAAAGCCGAGAATCATGTAACACTCAAAATGCCATCAGGCGAAGTTCGCATGGTGCGTGAAGAGTGTTGGGCAACCGTTGGAACGCTTGGCAATGCTGATTACAAGAACATTGTATGGGGCAAAGCAGGACGTACTCGTCACAAAGGTTTCAGACCAAGCGTGCGTGGTATGGCTATGAACCCAGTAGATCACCCACATGGTGGTGGTGAAGGTCGATCTAAGTCAGGATCGCATCCTACAACGCCTTGGGGTAAAGGGTGCAAGGGTACCAGAACGCGTCGTCGTAAGAATCCACTTATTATCAGAAGACGCAGACCGTAACGGAATGCTGGCTTTTACGCATAGAATTTTAATAATTAAGGAAAATAACTATGGCCAGATCAGCGAAGAAAGGCCCGTTTGTTGACGAATCTCTGATGGCGAAAGTAGCCAAGGTGAGAGACAGCGGCAAGCGCGAAGTGATCAAAACATGGTCAAGGCGCAGTATGATAACCCCTGAGTTCGTGGGTCTTACTATTGCCGTTCACAATGGGAAGAAGTTTATTTCAGTCTTTGTGACGGAAAATATGGTGGGTCACTACCTAGGTGAGTTTGCGCCTACGAGAACATTCAGATTGCATAGTGGACAAAGGCAATCTGGTGCTGCTCCAAAAGCCTAAAAAGTTGTCGTTTGTCAATAATTACGGTACAATTAGTGCACGGTATCTTTCACCTGCTCTGGTTAAAAGTAACTGTTTTTTGAGGTTCATCTAATGCATTTTGTTGCGAAATCTCGCTATGTTCGCTTTTCTCCATACAAACTTCGCCCTTTGGCCGATGTTGTGCGTGGCAAAAACGTGGAGCATGCGATTGCATGGCTTGCGACAAGTGCCCTGAAGAAGGCGTTGCCTATCAGAAAAATGATCGAGTCTGCCGCTGCTAATGCTAAGCATGCAAAAGACATTCAGCCATCAATTCTGACAGTCAAGGAGATCAGGGTCGATCAAGGTCCCATTTATCGCTACTACAAGCCAGGCGCGATGGGCAGGGCAAACGTCCAAAGGCGACGTTTTAGCCATATGAGTGTTGTGTTGGAGCCTACAGTCAAGTAAGAGGATTAAGGTGGGACATAAAGTTCATCCAATAGGTTTTCGCCTTGGTATTTATCGGGGATGGGATGCCCGCTGGTATGCGCCAGGCACATCATACGGTAGCCAGTTGCTGGAAGACCTTAAAATTAGAAATTATATCAATAGGCAACTTGCAGATGCAGATGTATCTCGAGTTGAAATTGAGAAAGCTGGCGACACCGTTCGTGTTATTATTCATTCAGGCCGTCCAGGTTTTGTCATTGGCAAAAAAGGACAGTCGATTGAAACGATGAGAACTGATATTGCCAGACTCGTTGGGAAAGCCAACATAGAAATTTCCGTTCAAGAAATTAAGAAGCCGGAGCTTGATCCAATTCTTGTAGCTAAGAACATTGCGGCTCAACTTGAGCGCCGTGGAAGCTATAAGCGTGCTATGAAGCGTGCGGCTCTTACTACTATGAAAAGCGGAGCAAAAGGTATTAACATATCGTGCTCAGGCAGATTGAACGGTGCTGAAATCGCGCGTACCGAATGGACTCGTGTTGGTTCTATTCCTCGCCATACGCTCAGATCCGATGTTGATTATGGCTTTGCGGAAGCGAAGACAACGTAT
>JAGVMI010000135.1 GCA_020053845.1 Candidatus Babeliales bacterium | reverse complement strand
TTGCATGCACATGCATCAATAAAAAAGCCGACGCATTACACGTCGGCTTGGTCACATCACAAAATTAGTTTATTAAAACTCAAAAGAAATAGTGCCGCCTATCATACCATTAAGAATAGCGCGACGCCCATTGAAAGGCAGGCGAAGGTATAAAGAAGCGCGAGGCGTAACCACGGGATCCTGCATAAGCACTCCAAAATCATACGAAGCATCAAGAATAATGTGATGCATTGTCCACTGGCGCAATGCAAATGCAGTATTTGCAACACCGGCAGAAAACTCATTGGTATTGAGCGAAAGCTCATCGTCGCCATGCTTCACGTACTGGTAGGCAACTTTGAATGCCCCGCCCCATAAAATTTCTCTGAACTGCAGGTATATATTAAAGAGCTGCGTAAGCCCAAAATCTTTGTATGCGGAAGCTTTAGCTAAAAGTAACGGCTCAGTTTGATTAACGCTTGTTTTAATACGACGGCACCGCGTGCTGCCAAATGTATGCGTAAGCATAATGCCAACGCCACCCTGCACATTTCTGCCAAAAAGCAGATCGAGCCCTCCGCCAAATGGTACGCTTACGCCGCCATCTGAACCAAATGCAAATGCAAGCAACTTATCTTCATCAACGCGCTTACCTGTTGGTAATCCTACACCGCCTCTGAAATAAAGCTGCACATTGCGCAAGAATGGCTTTACTTGTGGATAGTTTGAGAACCACTCAAGAAAAAGTACTATATCGCCAAGTCCGCCACGGCGCCATGGGCCAATATCAAGCCCGCCCAACTCAAGCACATTTTGCGCTAAGGTATCGGTAAGAAACTCATGAACGCGCTTATCTTGAGCATCAACATTGGGCGTAAGATCATCGAAATGCACATTGCGCAATTCCATTACATACACAGGAATGTATGCACTAAACTCCCAATGATCATCATGAAAAAAGCGCGCGGCATACGCGCCCGCAAAAGGCATGCGTACATTACAAAAAGGAATCAAATGTCCGCGCACACCATTATCGTTTGCATCAACCATAATGCGCTTTTGCCCAATAGGAGAATCAACTGCAAATCCATCGAGCATTGCAAGTGCATCAAATTCACACACAAGATAGCGCAAAGGATCTACGCGATCACCACAGGTATTAAACACACGCGTATCAATATCTGTTTCTGCATAAAATACGCCCTGAAAGCATCCATCTTTGGGTCGGTCAGGCCGCAAAAGCGTATCATACGGACGCAAAAGATTCATTGCATACATTGAGCCTGTCGAGGCAGCGCACACAAGTGCGCAAATGTATGCCATACGGACAATCATGCGTTGTTTTAAAGCCATGAGTACTTCCTTTATGTGCTTGCATTACTCAAGTGACCGTACAGCAAAATCACCGGCAACACTCACACTCCCCGATGCTGAATTTCTCATCAGAGCATTTATTTGGGTTGCTTGTCCAAAATTAAGTGGCACTTTCTTACTGCGTACTCCCACGAAACGTTCGCCTGTACGTGCAGGCGGCAACGCGGGAAGCTGCGTAAGACACACGGGTGTAGCAAACTGCTTGCTAAGTGCACTCAATCCATAGGCGCCATCGGTCCTAAAAAAGTTTCTAAATTCACCAAAGTTAAGAAAATAAGACGGAACATCTTTAACAAATAAATCTAAAAGTGGCTCTACCGTTGTATCAGTAATATCATCAGCAAGCCCAAGCGCGCGCACACAAAAGCGATTTACTTGTGACTGATTCTTACCATAATAACCGCGCAATGCATGGAAGTAGCCGCCTTCACTTGCGGTAATATCTTGCGCTCTACCTGATTGCGTTACGGGATAGAGTTGTACAATGGGGCCAGCACCTTCAGGAATGGTTATCATTGTCCATGCAGCATCAGCTATAGTGGTAGCAGTGCTAATGTCGGTACCATTCCCATTGCGCATCAAACCAACACTTGTCCCTACAAGAGCAAGTTTCCCTGAAATGATGCAATCAAGGAATGAGCCTTTTTCATGAGTAATAAGCGTGCTTGCAACAGTGGCTATAGTAGTTGCTTGCACAATACCAAGCCCCGGATTACCCTGCGTCAGATCAATACGCTCAAGACTATCAAGCGTAAGTACATACAAGTACTGCCCATCTGCAACGAGCTTAAGTATTTGTGAAAATCCTGAAACGAACTTGAATGAAAAACCTGGCGTAAGATTGCTCAACTGATCACCAGGACCAGTTGCAGGATCAAATCCTGCGCCATCTGCTTGTGAAAGTACTGCAAGCCCATTAATGCCACCCACAAATATCCATGCATTAGTTGTTTGATCTGTGGCAACCTCTGCTGCGCATAGCGGTCCCAAATCATCAAGCACACCACCTGAAATTCCCGCTATCGGCGCATTAACTACTGCATCGATAGTACCATTCGTATACTCGTGGCTATTTGCAAAAGCATTACCATATAAAAATTCAAACGTGCTGCCTTGCAGCAAACCAGTCTGTGCAATTGCAATGCGTGCACTGCCTACAAATATATTGAGTGATACAGTAGCCAAGCCTGGTGTTGAAACAGGAAGATCAAATAATCCCATCACACCACCTTGAGGCTCTGCAAAGTATCGAAGTGCAAATTGATTGAGCAAGCCCTGCCCCTCTGTAGCACTCCCCTCACCCCATACCGTGCGGCGCACAATATCGCCGCCATGCACTGAAGTTCTTTCAATAAATGATATACCGCCGCCAAGTGCGTCAAATCCTGAATTAATAGTACGTGCAGATGTAGCAACTGCGCGCTGCCATTGTGTCCATGCTTTGATGGTTCCGTTTGGATTAAAGATTGCTTGCGAGTAGAAGATGCCCGGAATTTGGTCGGGATCTGATCCCATTCCTGCAGCTGGATCTTCAACACTTACAAACACTGTATCTCCATACACGCATACATCAGCAATATCGCCAAATGGCAACTCGCCCGCGCCCACTTGCGCTGCAGGCTCAGTGCTGCGCGTAGCTTCTGCTGGAGTAGTAGCTGGCTTAGTAATATAGCGCTCCACAAAAGCGCCGTCGCTCGCATAAAGCGTTTGAGGCTGCGCGTCCTTATCTGCAAGCGTTCCTTGCAATGAAGCATTTTCTGATGCTGTTAAAGGTAATGCATACACACGTCGCTTCGTATCAGCCGGCAATCCAACATCACCTACTACCACTAAATAACTGAATGCAGTACTTGTAAACATAGAGCGCACAAAATGCAAAGAAACCGAAGCTCCCGATCCCGTCTCGCCCACTATCTGATCAGCAGCTCCATCAAAGAGGCTTGCTGGTGCAAACTGTTCAATAAAAAATTTGTGATCTTGCTCATTGATTACAATGCGCCCTACAGCAAGCGCACGCGCACCATCCACCAGCCCTGGCCCGCCTTCTACGCGCAATGCTATAAATAAGCGGCGCAGCTGCGGACTCCATGCCATGTCAACTACTTGTCCGATTGATGCAAGCGGACTTCCTATCGCAAGTTGCGATGAAGTAACATCAAGCGCTGCAGCGCGTACTCCATCAGGACGCCCCGCCAAACCAGTTGGCGCATCAAGCTGCAAGAATACAGGAAATACGCCTTCTTGCTCACCGCTCGTGCGTGTTTGCGTTCCTAAAATTACTGCCGCAATCCCGCTGCCTGCATCACCAAATTGCCCTCCGCCATTTGGCTTAACCGCAGCAAATGCAAAATCTTTGCTTCCCTCGATAGCAATAATTTCTGAAGTAACTTGAGCCGGATCCTGTGCATCGTTGAGCGGTTCGGTAATATACAGCCTTCCCGCATTATGCACATCTGCAATGAGATACAAGCGCGTAGGATCACTTTCAAGAACTATCAGTGGTTTGAAATCTAAACGCGCAGCTGCATTCGCCCCTTCCATTGACGCCAAAAAGCGCACTGGCTGATTAAGCAATGGATTAGGCAGATCAGGATTTAAACCAATCGTTGTTTTTTCAGAAATAAGCGGAACAAGTTTAATGTCGCCCGGTGTCAGACCTGAAATGGTGTACTGACCAATGTCAGGCATCCCCGCTTGCGTAGGTGCAGCACTCACGTACTGTATTGCTCCGGTACTATTGCGCACATGACCTTTGAGCGCAAATGTCATTGTCGTACCACTGCCTTGCGGACTATTGCCTTCAAGCAGCTCTGTCGCTCCCAAATTTGCATGCGTGGTGAACCAATAAACACCAAGGAGCGCCGCTATTTGTATTGGCTTCATACGCGAACCCTCATGTTTGATTTTGACGCGTTTACCCCGGTACGCATATGCACTAAGCAATTCATGCAGGGGATACTTCAGCAAAGCCTATTGTAGAGGATTTGCGAAAAACTACCACCGTAAGTTGACGAAATAGCCCACTTACCTCGTTCAAAATATGCTCAAAATCAGCACTACACAAGAGTAAATGCATGACAATCGAAACAACATATGCTTTAATGATACGAGATATTATTTAAAAAAATAGTTATAATTCAGACGGAATTTTTATATATGCACGCGCAGGTATTTTCCGCAACTACCATTGGTGTTCATGCGCATCTTGTTCAGGTTGAAGTCGATATTTCCTACGGCTTGGTGAATTTCACCATCGTTGGTCTTCCCGATACAGCAATCAAAGAGAGCAACAAACGCGTGCAAACCGCATTCAAAAATAGCGGCATTAAACTTCCTGCAAAACGCATTACGGTAAACTTAGCTCCGGCTGATCTGAAAAAAGTGGGTACGGTATTTGATTTGCCTATTGCTGTCGGCATTGCTGCTGCCATGGGCATAGTAGAGATCGATAAGCAGTGGAGTCACGATACACTTTTTCTGGGTGAACTTTCTCTTGATGGCAGCATTCGCGGCATTAAAGGAATTCTTCCTGTTGCATGCGATGCGCGAAATCTCAAAAAACGTCGCCTGATTGTTCCGCTTGAAAATGCAGCCGAAGCTTCACTTATCGAAGATGTAGAAGTTATTGGCGTACGTCATCTGACTGAACTAATAACGTACCTGCAAAAAGAAACTATCATCGCCCCTACGCACACTTCATTTGCACAATTTTCCTGCGCTAAGCGCGACACATCACGCGACTTTTCACAAGTACGCGGCCAGCAACAAGCAAAACGTGCGCTGCAAATTGCAGCAGCAGGCAATCACAACATTCTTTTCATCGGGCCTCCAGGCTCAGGAAAAACAATGCTTGCACAGCGCTTGCCAAGCATCATGCCTCCCATGACATTTAGTGAGGCACTTGCAACCAGCAAAGTGTATTCCGTCACGGGAAAATTGCATAATGAGCCACTCATCACCAACAGGCCATTTCGTGCACCGCATCATACGATCTCTCAAGCAGGACTCATTGGCGGAGGAAGTTATCCGCAGCCAGGAGAAATTAGCCTTGCGCACAACGGCATTTTATTCCTCGATGAACTTACCGAGTTCAAGCGCGACGTACTTGAAGCGTTACGCCAACCATTAGAAAATGGAGATGTACACATCTCGCGTGTACATCAAACTGTAACATTCCCTGCACAACTTCTTCTTGTGGGCGCACTTAATCCGTGCCCGTGCGGCTTTTTGGGTGATAAAAAGCGTACATGCTCATGCTCTGCTCAACAGATTGCAAAATACATAAGCAAACTGTCAGGCCCTTTGCTTGATCGTTTCGATCTCCAGATACATGTACCCTCAATTGAATATGATGCGATTGTAAACGACAAAAGCCCCCAGCTAGGCTCACAAACATTGCTTGAAGGCGTTATGCACGCTCGCGAGCAGCAAAATAAACGCTTTGGCACTGAGCATGCCTACAATAGCCACATGTCATCAGATCAGATAGAAGCGCATTGCGCACTCACACAACGCGCACAAGAGCTCATGAAGAAAGCTTTCGACGCTCTTAAGCTGAGCATGCGCGGCTACCATAAGATTCTTAAAGTTGCGCGCACTATCGCCGATCTTGCACACGATCACACAATCGATGTTGCACACATACAAGAAGCAATCATGTATCGATCGCTCGATCAGTATCTTGAAAGGCATCGCGCATGATTAGCGGCATAGGCATTGATAGTGTCGACATTGCACGATTTGAGCAATGGCATACCTATTCATTAGAACAACTGCACCGGTTTTTTAGTACTGCCGAGATTGCATATTGCCTGCAAGACAGTGCGCATAGCGCATCTCGCTTTGCTGTACGCTTTGCAGCGCGTGAAGCACTATTCAAGGCTCTTTCGAGCGCAGGATATATGGGCACATTGTTTCAGCTTGCACGCACAGTAAGCATTGAACATACCGCCCAAGGCGCTCCTTACTTTAGAATTGATACGCATACGCTTGGCATGGAGAATATGCGCATAGCGCTCAGCATGACTCATACCGATCATGTAGCAACGGCTTTTGTAATTGCACATAAGGAACATCATGAATAAGCATCTTTCAGTGGCTTTTATTGCTTTTATTGCCGCCTCGTTTGCAACGTACGCGCATGATCTACCGTGCCCTAGCAAACAGCAAACTGAATTGCCCGGCATAATTTCTCTCGATGAACTTCGCAGCGGCGAAACAGATCAAGATTCCTGCCCAACAAAAAAATCTACGCAAGCCAGCGAAGAGCAAAAGCATGAATCTTGGGCTTCTAAGCTTTTACGTGCAATGATCGATGATACAAGATCTGGACTTAAAAAATATCTCGATAAGCTGGTGTGCCACAGCAAAAAATGACGTTAACCGCGTTAAGGAGTTGAGTAATGAAGCTTACCTCTCTTGGATACGCACTACTCAGTGCATGCGCATACAGCTACTCACTCATGGTGCCAACTATTGGCCCTTGGCTTATCATACCAGCCCTCGCAGGATTCATATTCACTGCATGCCGTACAGGATTTTTGTGGGGGTATGCATGGGGGCTCATCGCATTTGGCATCGTACTTTCAGATACTGCATACACACTCTATGATCTCTCCCAGGGAGAAAGCGTATTACGCGCATTGCCTGCACTTCTTTTTATTGCATACATGCCTCTTTATTCTGGGGTAGCAGCAAAAATAATACGCTTGTGCTACACACACATTCGCATAGCATGGATATTATGGCTTGTTATCAGCTTGGTAAGCACAGGATTGTGGTGGTATATAGGTTACGCATGCTTGTGGATAACAGGGGTGTGCGAAGGCTGCTGCATTCTCAATCCATTGCTTGCACTTGTTGATGTGCCACTTATTGCATGGATGCATCAATACATATCACAGGAAATCGTGCTTTTTATTATCAATGGCATGGCAACCATGCTTGCTTTTTGTGCTATAAAGTCACGAGCGTATGCAGCAGCATATTATAGTTTCATCATGCTTATTTTTTTGCTGCCACTCAGTCAGCACGGTCAGTGCCCCGCATGGATTAAAAAGATTCTTGTTGTCCCTCAAGCGCACCATATTACGGGAAATGCACACGTTAGCGGACACTATCTCAAACGAGTATTTGAGCACTACTTAAAGCAACAGCCGCAGATAGCGTGCATTATACTCCCCGAATCAGCTATCTATGTTCCTCAAGAAGAAATGCTTGAAGCATGTATTTCATGCTGGAACACTATTGAAGCACGCATAATTCTTGGCTCATTTTTGCATCAAAACAAGCACTGCTATAACGCCTGCTTTGCAATACGCAATGGCCACATAGACTACACTCACTGCAAGCAACATCTTATGCCCTTCATTGAGCGTCACAATAAAACACTATGGTGGTCTGCTCAGTGGTACCCTCACGCACTTGAATACGGCCCTAAAGAGCAAGCAGCCTTGCAATTACTGCCAGAACTAACAGTGATCCCGACGTTATGCTCAGAGCTCTTTTGCCAAAAAAGCCTTCCTGGCGGCCAGAGGCTAATTTTGGCCCTATGCAACGATCGGTGGTTTGGGCGAGAATATACAAAAGAACTTCTCTTTCTCACCGCACGCCTGCAAGCAATGCGCTGGCAACGGATAATAATCTACACTTCCTACTCGAGAAACTTTTTTATATGCCCTTCAGGCGCGATCTACCCGCTTCTTTGCGCGTAAATATCATCTATAACTTTCCCAAATAGGGCATAATTAATTGACAAAGCCTGAAAAAGGCTTAACCTTCTAAGTACATGAGGTGCTTAATTAAACACCGTCATTTCAAGATGAAATTAAAGATTGATCGCGGGGTAGAGCAGCCTGGTAGCTCGTTGGGCTCATAACCCAAAGGTCGCTGGTTCAAATCCAGCCCCCGCAACCAAATTAGCAAAAAGGTGGGATTCAAATCCCGCCTTTTTTTGTGCCTTCTTTTATGCCTTCAGTTGAGCTTGTCAGTTTTGTAATTTGCGGCGAGTTGCGCAAATTGGGTGTTGAGTGAAAAGCTTCCCTCATCTCTTTCAGTTTGTTGGTCAAGCTTCCCCGCCGCTTCCTTTTAGGCTGGGATGTTGGCGAGTCGGTCTCTGCTCGAGGCGATCCTATTGGCGATGATGGAGCGCTTTTTGTGCCATAACGCTCTTGATAAAGGGCGCAAGGGGTTTTGCCATCAGCATTAGCAAGGGATAAGAGATCAGGAGCATTATGCGCAAGCAGCTTGCAGCACTTTCGTGCGCCCGCCAAAACGGCATAGTGCAAATAAGTGTTTTTAGTTTTTGGATCAAAGATTCCGTAAGGGACTTCTCGCTGTTCAAATAAAAACCGTGCCACTTTGCTGTGATCTCTTTTAATTGTCTCAAGGCACGCAAGTGCATTTATGGCTTCGGCCTCCTCTGGCTCATAGTGATCTTCTTGCATCTGAGAGAATATGCTCACAACCTTGAAGCTCCGCGCTTCGTCCTCAATTGTAGCGGCATAAACAGTAGGATGCTCATCAAGAGATAAGCACACTCTGTTATTATCATCTGCAAAAAAGACGGTAAGCATAGTCGCGCTACGGCATTCCCGCGTTACAAAAGCTTGAAATGATATAGGTCTCTCCCCTACTCCCGCTAAGCAACATTCCCAATACGTCTTGAATCGATCAAGAAGTCTATTACAAAGCT
>JAGVMI010000055.1 GCA_020053845.1 Candidatus Babeliales bacterium | reverse complement strand
GTCCCTACGTCTATTGACGCAATAAGTCGATCAGGAAATACGCGCGCCATGATTTTGCCCCCCACCATCGGCACAAACAATTATCTGATCTGAAAATCGAACATCTATGCTAAATCGTTTCTTATGCTGCAACGTAAAATTGCCTCGTTGCTTAAGATCACGCACAACGCGCTCCGATTGCTCAACTATTGCTTGATCTGCAATGTGCTGTGCATCGCATACTATAACGATTCTATCTTCTTTTTTGTCATGCAACTGTACATGTGATGCTGATTGCCATGTGATCGCATAACGCTTAAAAACCACATCTGAAAAACATGCGATGCTCTGCATAAGCTCAGGATCGAGCTCGCCCTGAACAAGCATCTGCCAAGGCACGGCGATCGTTTGATAAAGCGGACGAATAAAATGCTCGTCGAATGTTGCACGCGTAGTAAACATGCCCGTATTTGTTAAAAGATAGTGCTCATTCACCACGCAAAAAGGATCTGCACTTTCAACATGCACTATAAGTTCACGATTGGGATTGTATTGAGCATCTATGTGCGCAAGAAATGGATACCGCTCTTCAAGAGCGCTTACCAACGTTTTAATTCCACTCACGCCACTGCCTTGCCAACGGATGCACATGGCTTCAATAGCTTCAACAAGTGATGGGTGGATGCGCGCATCTATCATGCAGTGAACGCGACGAATCACAAAAAGATCTGACGTGTAGAACTTTGCCATGAGGCATGCAGCCCCAAACACAAGCAGGGGCACGCGTACATTATGCGCCAAGTGCGCTACTATGCGTGCTATGCGCATTACTCATCCTCAACTGTGTGGCTATTATGAGTACAACTCTTGTTTAGCTTTACTGCGTTACGGTAAATAGAGTCAATAGTTACTCACCGCACCGCGCACACATAAGACGATCAACATGTGTGCTTATCTGCACAAGGGGGCACGCCGTGATGATGCGCATAGAAAAAAGGAGCGCTATGTATCTCTTTAAATCAGTCAGCGATTTTTTGCTTTCAGTATGGCTCTGGAGTATTACGTTTGATCTTGGGCACATGGTTGCAGGCGCAGTAATTCTTTATTTTTTCCTGCATATTGCGCTCGGATGGAATATATGGCAAGCAGTAAGCTTAAGCGTGAGCTCGTATGCTTTTTCTTTTGGCGCATTCATGCTACTTGCACTTGGCATGTTCCATTTTTTTGTTGGTGGCGCATATCAGCCCCTCACTTCCACTAAAGACATTGTACCTATCGATGTATTTCTTGCTTGCCTGCTGGTGGCAGGCACTTATAGTGTGCTGCAAAGTATCTTTTTTGCATTCATAAGCAGACGCTGTGCTTATACATACATGTCTCACGTATTTGCAGTCTTCATGGCCAATGGCATTGCTGCGCTTATCAACTATACCGGCATACGATTTGCACTGTGGTACGCGATCTAACCGATAGGAATCAATCCATGATAAGCCCATGCGAAACATATCTTTACTTCATGCTCGCGCTTGCCGTGTTTAATAATTTTTTTATCTTTCTCACACTCGACAGCTATGCCCCCCGTGCAAGCATAAAAGTCTATATGTACGCGCTTTTTGGCTCGATAATTGGGTTTTGTGTGGTATACTGGCTGCCTATTGAACTGGCAGGCTGCAGTGATGTCTCTTATTTCAGGACAATCGCCATAACAGGCACCGTCATATGGCACTCACTCTGGTGGCTCCAAGAAAGGATTTCTTGGCAGCTGTATCTGCGTATTGCTATGGTTCCTATACTTGCAGGCATGTGTGCAAGTGCATTTTATGCACTCCTACACTGGTATGCTGCACTTGGACAAATTTAATCATGAACGATCACACAAAAGACGCATTGCTTGCCTATCTTGCATCATTTGCCACAGCACACAAGCGTGATAAAATAGCCGAAATAATCGCCCAACGCACACGCCATGTAACCGTAGTGCTTGAGGATATTTATCAGCCACACAACATGAGTGCCGCATTACGCTCGTGTGAAATAATGGGCGTACAAGATGCGCATCTTATTGAAGAGCGCTGTGCAGCACAGCTCAATAATAATATTGCCAAAGGCGCAAGCCAGTGGCTCACGATTAGCAAGTACAGCAAAACGCAAGAATGCTTTAGCAGATTGAAGGATCAGGGTTATCGTATCGTAGCAACTACGCCGCATACCCGTTCCTATTCACTTGAAAATCTACCTATTGATACAAAATTGGCATTAGTATTTGGCACCGAAGACAGCGGCCTTTCAAAGCAGGCGCTCGAACATGCTGATGATTTTGTAACTATTCCTATGTTTGGCTTCACGCAAAGCTTTAATATTTCAGTAAGCGTTGCACTCTGCCTGCAGGATATCATGCAAAGATTGCGCCACTCATCTGCTGATTGGAAATTGTCGGCACACGATGCACGCGACATACAAATTGCTTGGTATACCCACACTTTACCTGCAGGAGAAAAACTGATAGCTGAGTTTTTAGCAAGGAATGCATCATGATTAACTACACGCACTACCTACTCATGGCACTATTCATCTGCCATACGCCTCATATCCTGAGCATGTCAAACAAACAAGCACTTCAATTCACTCAAGAGCAACTGGAGCTACTACCTGAGAATCTTGAAGCGCAAGTAAAAGAATTTAATCTACCAGAAAAAGATGCCTCTACGTG
>JAGVMI010000147.1 GCA_020053845.1 Candidatus Babeliales bacterium | reverse complement strand
ACTTGAGGCTGGCGCTGTTTTCGCAGCAACCGCAAGCCTTGTATATGCAGTCGCAGCCTCAACCCGAGGTGAAGATGAATTTGATGTGCCTATGCACACTCATAAAAAAAACCACCCAAGCAAGGGCTCGTGGCATGACTTTGTATCTGAAGAAACAGTCGAAGATACAATCTTTGGACTTAGCTTAGCCTCAGCTTTCTATCATGCTGACATATTCTCGCGGCAATCGAGATAATACATAGCACAAAAGATGCGCTCAATAGGCACTTTTTAGCCTTTACAAAGCATGCCCCTTACAGTAGGTTAAGGGAGTATTAGGCCGTCCTTATGTCACAGCATGAGGTTATTCTCAATGAGTCACACTGCGCACAATCACAGCGATAAAACACACGCTACTGGTCACGTATTACGTATCAGCGGCACCATCATAGATATACAATTTCCCCGCGAGCAAGCCCCAAACATTTATGATGAGCTTGAGGTTGAGATTGTTAATGCAGCCAAAGGCACCAGGGAGAAAGCGAGTCTTGAAGTTGCGCAACAACTTGGCGATGGCATTGTGCGATGCATAGCAATTGAAAATATTGCAGGCATATATCGCGGACTTGCAGTTAAAAATACAGGATCCCCCATTCAGGTTCCTGTAGGCCCGCATGTATTAGGGCGTATCTTCAATGTGCTCGGTGAAACCATTGATGATAAGGGCCAACTTGAGCACGCCGAACGCTGGCCAATCTTTCGCGATCCGCCATCATTCATTGAGCAAAAGATGGATGATGAAATACAAGAAACAGGCATAAAAGTTATCGACGTTATGGTTCCCTATGTTAAGGGTTCAAAAATTGGCCTTTTTGGCGGCGCCGGCGTTGGTAAAACTATTCTTGTGCAAGAGCTTATTCGCAATATCGCAGTAGAACATGGCGGTGTATCAGTATTTACCGGTATTGGTGAGCGTACGCGTGAAGGAAATGAGCTCTGGCTTGAAATGAAAAATACGGGCGTACTTGATAAAACTGCGCTTGTATTTGGTCAGATGGGAGAGCTGCCAGGAGCACGCCTGCGTGTAGGCCTCACAGGCCTGACCATGGCTGAGTACTTCCGCGATAAAGAAAAGAAGGATGTGCTTCTTTTTGTCGATAACATCTTCCGCTTTGTACAAGCAGGTTCAGAAGTATCTGCATTACTGGGAAGATTGCCCTCTGCAGTAGGCTATCAGCCTACGCTTGCCACAGAAATGGGCGCATTCCAAGAGCGCATCACCAACACTATTAATGGCTCTATCACTTCCGTACAAGCAGTATATGTTCCCGCAGACGACATTACCGATCCTGCTCCCGCTACAACATTTATGCATCTTGATGCAAATACGGTACTTTCACGTAAGCTCGTTGAACTTGGGCTCTATCCTGCAATTGATCCTCTACAATCCACATCAAAGGGATTACAGGAAAGCATTGTAGGAACTAAGCACTACCGCATAGCGCGCACCATTCAGAAAATTTTGCAGCGTTACAAAGAGCTACAAGATGTGATTGCTATCTTGGGTATGGATGAGCTCTCAGCAGAAGATAAAGTAATTGTACAACGCGCAAAACGCGTACAAAAATTTCTCACCCAGCCGCTCTTTACTGCCGAGTTTGCAAGCGGCCTTGCAGGCAGGTATGTATCGCGTGAACGCGCGGTTGATGATTTTGAAAAAATTCTCAAAGGCGATTATGACGATCTGCCGGAAGATGCTTTCTACATGGTAGGTAATCTCGACGAAGTTGTGGAGAAAGCAAAGCGCCTCAAAGAAGGACGCTAAGCGGTGAATCTTACCATTATCAGCCCTCGTGAAGAACGTGTTTACGACGTTGTCTGGATAGACATTCAAACTCCCGTAGGGCAGTTTGTAATCCAACCTGGACATGCTCCCGATATTTTCATACTATCCCCTCACAAAGAGGTTTCATTTGGCCTGAAAAGCGGCAAACATGATGCCGTGCTTGTACGCCAAGGAGTTCTCGAAGTGATGCGTCATCATGCAACACTTATCATGGCAGGAGAATAACCCTGCCGCAGGCAGAGGGGTATGTGGCAAAAAAATTGTTGGGGCGCGTAACATGCGGAGCTCTTAGCGAAGGGCTTATTATGCGCGTCTGTTCGCATGCACCACTTGAAGAGATCAAAACAGGCAAGTTTGTATCAATTCAAGGTAAGCACCATACCTTCTTCTCGCTTATCACCGATCTTAAGCTCGAAATCACTAATCAAGATATTCTGCTTTTCCCCCCAAGCGATCACGATATTCTGCTCAACGAATTTCTCAAAGAGCGTGATATTTACGCAACTGCCACACTCAAGCCCATGCTCGCGCTCGGCTCTGATCTCAAGCCCTCGCCCGTAAAAACTATTCCGCACCACTTTGCACATGTATACGAAGCTGATGCACGCGATGTAGCACTTATTTTTGGTGACGAGCATGATGTAAGCAAGCGTTATTTTAACATTGGCTCTCCGCTTGATATGAACACACCGGTGTGCATTAATCTCGACAAACTTACTGAGCGAAGCAATGGTATTTTTGGCAAAACAGGAACAGGCAAAACCTTTCTTACACGCCTCATTCTTGCAGGGCTCATCAAAAACGACAAAGCGGTAAATCTCATCTTTGATATGCATAGTGAATATGGCTTGCAAGCACGCAAAGAAGGAACTTCATCGTTTGTAAAAGGCCTCAAAACATTATTTGGCAATCGCGTTGCTATCTTTTCACTTGATCCACTTTCCACGCGCCGTCGCGGTATGCAACCCGATGTAAGCATTACGTTTTCATATCAATCGATCCACGTGGAAGACATTTTATCGTTGCAGGAAGAGCTCAATTTGCATGCAACTGCAGTCGAGGCAGCGTATCTTATTGCTACACGCTATAAAAAAGATTGGCTTGCAGTACTACTCAGCCAAGGAGATACCCTGAAAGAGTTTGCCCAGGATCTTGGGGCGCATCCTGAATCAATTGCAGCTCTTTACCGTAAACTCAAGCGCATCGAGCGCCTGCCCTTTTTTGAGCAAACACCGATTGGCAGTCAGCGCGCATGCGTGGTAGATGAACTGCTTGGATACTTGGATCAGGGAGTATCTGTTATCATTGAGTTTGGTAACTATAATTCCACATTCGTATATCTGCTTATTGCCAATATCATCACACGCCGCATACATACAGAATACGTTGCAAAAACAGAAGCATATCTTGGCGGCACCGAGCGCGGCAAAGAGCCAAAAAAATTAATGATCACTATTGAAGAAGCACACAAATTTCTTAATCCACAAGCTGCACGCCAAACAATCTTTGGTACTATTGCTCGAGAAATGAGAAAGTACTATGTTTCGCTCCTGGTAGTTGATCAGCGCCCTTCAGGCATTGATGCTGAAATTCTCTCGCAGATAGGAACAAAAATCATTGCACAACTCAATGATGAGCGCGACATACAGGCGGTACTTACCGGAGTAAGTAATGCGCCAAATCTGCGTACTATTTTAAGTT
>JAGVMI010000071.1 GCA_020053845.1 Candidatus Babeliales bacterium | reverse complement strand
TGGTAACAATATCCTTGAGAATTTTATTGTACGCATGCCCTACATGCAGATGGCCATTCGCATAAGGCGGGCCATCCATAAGGATGTAAGAATCTTTCCCCTTATTAAGGTCAAAGCTTTTGGCATACAAATCTTCACGAACCCAGCGCTCAATCATAGCAGGATCATCTACTGCCGCATTGGGGCGAATAGGAAAGTCTGTCTGCGGAAGATTCAGAGTGTCTTTAAAGCTGACTTTCATCTCAGGTGCGTGATTGTCTTCCATGCTCTTGTTCCTCGGGGCAACCATACTATTACATGCAATACTCTAGTAGTATACGAGCTGTTGCGCCCTCTGGCCAGGGGAAAGTCGGGCATATTACTCTATAGTACCATCAGAAGCACGCTTAACCTGCTCTATTTCCATGTTGAGGAAGAAGGTCATAATCGTACGAATGGCAACGAGTATTGCAAGAAGCCCTACCTCATAATAGTCCGGAGCAATTACCGTTCTGATAATGTCCCCTGCTACAAAAAATTCAAGACTCAGGATAATAGATCGGCCAAGCTCAACGCGCACTACATCAAACAACTTCTGAGGAAAGCCTCCCATAACCGCCTTGAGAGTGTAATTGAGCACGCGAGCCATGCCCAACAAAATTACGAGGACGCCCACAACTTCAAAGCCCCACGTTATGTAGTAAAGGTAACTGATCAAAAATTGAAACATAATACATATCTCCTCTTTTTGTTCTCCATTCTTCCCCACTGTACGCAGCAGCTCATTGCCAGTCAATTCAACCGCGTTTTGCACTTACGTGCACAACGTGGCACACTCGACACAGCATATAGTAAGAGTAGTAACACATCACGCCAACGATCATCCATGCTTATTCTTGCGCAATTTTTTCTCATCGTGTGTGCATCTATACATAGCACAGCTCTTTGCCAATATGAATACACATATTCACCACCACTTCCCACAAAAAACTATGAAGATTGCACGCATATTAACGCGCTTTACCCACCAGCGCCTTTTCACTTCGCTGCGCATGTACACTGTCTACCAACCGGCACACCACGCATAGATCAGTATGCTACGCTTCGCGAGTATGTTGAGGGCCAACTACAAACATTACCCAATGATTACATATCCTGGCATGCAGCACTCCAAGCACGCCTTTATGCTATGCAGAGCATCCATAACACCTGTGCAACATGTGCGTATGTACTCTCTTCAGATGCGCAAGAATTATGCACTACGCTTGCTATTGGTGAACTTGCATATACTCAGCAATACTCTAGAAATTCTTTCGATGCCGTATTACATCAAGAAGCTTGTACCATCCTTGAGCATGCCGCTCAGATGGCGAATCATCCTCACCTTGCGCATATGCATTGGCTAGCACAGAGTATTGCACAAGTAAATGACGCTGGCCTTACCTATACCAAAGCACACTCATATCAAGCAGCATTGCACTGCTTTGATTGGTGTTGGGCCGCTTTATCCACAGTTCCTTCCCTCATTGCAGGAACCATTGATGGGGTACAGGATGGCGTTTATGCATCGCTCCATACTCTCACACATCCTGTTGAAACTATCCGCGATTTTGCACACAGCATCGCACTACTGGGCTGGTACACGGCACAATTGCTCATGCAAGCAACAATAACACATGATCCTATTGCAGATCGCATGCGCGCACAGAAAATATGCGATGATGCACAATCTCTACAAACACTTGCAGATACTTTATATCATGAAGCGTATTCACTTTCGGCATACGGAGCTGCACGCATGGTAAGCGCTACTCTTGTTGAACAAGTAGCAACAGGTAAGCTACTGCACGGCATTGCTTCTTTTATAAAGCGCGCTGTAAGCTACACGAAATATCTGCACTCTATGCCATCATCATTACCCGCTACAGCACTTCCTGTAGCACGTGCACTGCCCCATGGATATCACAATGCAACTCAAGATGGTATTGAACTCTATCTATCATATCTTGATTGGGCAGGAGATAATCCACGTAAAGCTGCGCCAAAGCTTCGTGGATTTGTTTCGAAATCACAATACCTTGTACACTGCGAGCGCGTCCAAGCGAGAGCCCTACCCACTCTTATTGAAACAGCCCGAAAACTCGATCTAAAAGCTACTGCAGGGCGAATTGCACATGTGATATGGGGAGAGCTGCGCCCTATGGATTTAGGAGGCTGCCACTCCTTAAGTGGTCTTAAGTTACATAGATTTGAGCATAAATTCCTAAGAATGCTACCGGGTAAAGCATACAAAGTTGAAGTAAAAGTCGCCGGAAAATGGATTGAGAAAAGCATATTTCCTGCAAAACTATCTCCTAATGAAGTGCTACGTACCATCCATCAGGCATTACAGAATTGTATAGTACGTGCCTCAGCAGGCGGCAATCGATATTGCATTATTGGAAAAAGTAAAAACGGAGTGATAGTAGAGTCTATTTTTGAAGCAGACGGGTCACTTGTAACTGCTTTTCCTGTAGACAAAAATCGTTTACAAAAGGTGCTAGATGGAATGCTTGATATTTAGAAGGCATAAAGGATTTCTTTTAATGGATAAAAAAAGCATACAAGGAAAGCACATGCAAGCCCTGTACGATATATTAAGCGCAGAAGGTGTAGAAGAAGTTTTTGAGCTAATGCAAAAAATGATCATTGATCGTGGCCACTCAGGAACTGGTAGAAACGTAACATTTATTAATATAGAAAATGGTATCGCAACGATGCAACTTGACCAGTCAGTCTTTGGAAACGATATTGAACCATTCAAAACAGATGAAAAGCAATTTAAGTACATGATTAAAGAATTCAACCACCTTATGAAAAAAGAAGTTCCTGCTATTATAATTACGCGTGATGATACAGGACTGATATCTGTATTTGAACCTAATGTTGCATAATACATAAAACCCTAGGAAGCTCATTTATGATACCTACGGGAGCAGTTATTGGCATTTGGGGATTTGGCATTACGGGCAAAGCAAATGCTCAATTTTTCCACGCGCGCGGCCACAGGGTATCTGTACTTGATAGCAAAGATCTTACACCAGAAGAACAACAGCTTATTACGCATCTTCATGCCTCATATACACATCAGAAAGATGTAACTGCATGGTTTGAAAGTGTTGATGTAATAATTCCAAGTGCAGGTATCGATATTCGCGCCTACTACGAGCAATACAAACACAAGTTTGTTTTTGAGCTTGATATTTTTGCGCAACACGCACAACTGCCCATCACTGCAATAAGCGGTTCTCTAGGAAAAACAACGGTTACTACCCTACTTTCGCAGCTCATGAGTGCATACAAATCTCGCGTGCTTACCGGCGGGAATATCGGCGTTGCTACCCTTGATCTCATTGCGCAGCAAGAGCAGTATGAGCGCTTCATTCTTGAAGTGTCCGATGTGCAACTTAAGTACACGCACATGTTTGCTCCCGATCTTGCCATACTCACCACATTTACTCCAAATCACCTGGTGTGGCATGGCAGCGTTGAAGAATATTTTCGTGCAAAGTGCCAACTTTTTGTGCATCAAAAAAGCGCTCAGCAAGCGCTTATTCCTTTCGAGCTTGCCCCATCTATTCGCGCTACGATAACGCTACAATCACACGTATCATACTTTCATCCACAGCCACTTACTCCTGAACAGGCTGCCTTAGTAGCCCCAAGCGAGCGCGTATTTTTTATCCAGGACGCGCACATATGCATGCTGCACAATAATAAAACTGAATATCTTGCGAGCCTCGATGATCTGCCCGCAATTACTTTCGCTTACAACTGGCTCATCGTTGTAAGCGCCCTGTATCTTCATGGTTTCAACGTGCAGGAACTACCTCAAGCGATTGATCACGTGCACATTCCTGAACACCGGTTGCAGAAAATTGCATGCATCAACTCAATAGAATTTTACGATGATTCAAAATCAACCGTAAGCGCCTCAACGCTTGCTGCGGTAGCAGCTTTAGGTGAAAGAAAAATCCGATTGCTCCTGGGCGGATTGAGCAAAGGTATCAATCGCGAACCCCTTGTTGCTGCACTGGCAGGCAAAGTAGCTGCAATCTATTGCTTCGGTGCTGAACATGAAGAACTTTTTTCCTTTTGTACGCAGTATACAATACCTGCTCATGCGCACGAAACGCTTGAATTGGCATTTCAATCAGCAACGCGAGAAGCTCAACCCCATGATATTATTTTACTTTCACCTGCAGGCAGCAGCTTTGATCTGTTTCTCGATTACAAAGCGCGTGGCAAATGCTTTCAAGCGCTTGTTTTTGCCTACCGCGCTGCGCATACACACAGCACTCATATAGCACAGCCCCAGCAAGCAGACATTATCATCTGACATACGGCTACTCGTTGACAGCACAAAGCCATACGTACTACGATCGCCCTGAGCCACAAGGAGATCTTCATGGCGCATTATTCACGCTATTCAGCTGACGTATACGCACTGATAACTATCGTTACCTGCCTGCTTATTTTGGGTGTCATATTTGTATATTCTTCGAGCAGTGTGTACGCATCTGAAATGTTTGCTAACGCTCACTACTTTGTTAAAAAGCAAATTTTCGGTATTGCGCTTGGCATTGCGTGTGCTTTTTTCATGCAATGTGTTCCTGCACGCATTTTTTATGCGTATGCACCGCTATTTCTCGCGGTAACTACTTTGCTTACGCTTCTTACGCTTGTACCAGGAATTTCGCGCCAGATACATGGTTCAAGTCGTTGGTTGACGCTTGCGGGATTTTCATTTCAACCCAGTGAGCTTCTCAAGCCTGCGCTTCTTTTGTATCTTGCCTCTTTTTTAGAGCGCAAGCAGATGCATACTACATCAGGACTGCGTGCATACAGTGCCCTTCTCATGATTATTGGCATAATAAGTATCGTACTGCTCAGGCAGCCCGATTTTGGCCTGACCGTTACGCTGTGCATCACCGTAGCGCTTACTCTTTTTGCGATGAACTTTCATCTAAAATATCTTGCTGCTTTTGCTGCAAGTGCACTTCCTCTTGCATTGATACTTATTCTCGCCAAACCGTATCGCATGCGACGCATCATGGTTTTTTTAGATCCTTGGAATGATCCAAAAGGTGCGGGGTTCCAGATTATCCAATCGCTTATTGCAATAGGATCGGGGGGCGCATATGGAGTAGGCATCGCACAGTCAAAACAAAAATTTTTCTACTTACCCATGCAACACACTGATTTTATTTTTTCTATCATCGCAGAAGAAATTGGTTTTATGGGCTCTGCACTTCTTATTGGTCTCTACGTGCTTTTCGCTTACTTTGGGATCAGATTAGCATTGCGCCTTACCACTGCCTTTGCACAATGTTTCACTTTTGGATTTGTGAGTCTAATTAGCTTACAAGCTTTCATTAATATTGCCGTTGCCACAGGACTTGCACCTACAAAAGGGATTGGCCTTCCTTTTGTAAGCTATGGAAACACAAGCATTGTCTGCTTATTGCTCACTTTTGGCATAGTGATTTCACTTGCTCGTACTAACCAGACCGCTACCCTTGCTCACTAGGTTATGATAGACTCATGTCCGTTGTCTGCTCCTATCACACCTAGAAAATCGGTATCATGAAACACACTCCCGATATGCTTTTTGAGCTGCTCACACGGCTTGCAATCAAAAGCACTACATATCAACACCCGCCCGTAAATACTATAGAGGAAGCTCTTGCGCTTGCGCCAAATGTGCCGCAGCCATGGTGTAAAAACTTATTTTTAAAAGATAAAAATGATGCTGTGTATCTTCTTGTAGCGCTCGCATCATCACAAGTTCAGCTCAACGCACTGGCAAAGCAAATCAATGCGCCAGGATTACGTTTTGCACCCACAGATGTGCTCGAAACTTATTTGCAGGTGCAGCCAGGCGAAGTAAGCCCCTTTGCACTTATCAATGATCAAGAGCACAAAGTAGTGGTACTTATTGATGAAGCGTTGCTTGCACAAGTTCAGGTAGGGTTTCATCCTTTGACCAATACGGCAACTACTGTTATCACACCGCATGATCTGCAAACATTTTTGTGTGCATGCGGGAATCCTGTTCACTACGTATCATTTGCTCACTAACCTTCTTGTATCAAAGAGACTATTATGGAAACAATTGTTCCCCACGCCCACACATCGTCAGATTATGATAAAGAAACGTCTGTAGAGCATGGTTCCATAGATCCGCTTGGTGATGCTATTAGCTGTGTCACTTTGATCCGTGTATCAGGAAGTGATGTTGATGTCGTCAATGGTGCACGCGTTTCATTTGGCAAAACGGTTACCAAGCTTACCGAACGGGATGAGAAGCTTATTCGCTATCTCATGGCACACAAGCACACCAGCCCCTTTGAGCACAACCAATTATCATTTCGCATAAAAGCGCCAGTTTTTGTTGTGCGCCAGTGGATGCGCCATCGTATGAACTCATACAATGAAATTAGCTATCGCTATGTAAAAGCGCCGCTTGAATTTTATACTCCACAAACATGGCGCTACCAAGACACTCAAAATAGACAAGGCTCCGTAGGCGCCTTTGATAATGCAGAGCTGCGCGCACAGTATACGCAAGCGCTTGAAACTGCGCGCCAAACATATGAACATCTTCTTGAGCAAGGCGTGTGTCGCGAACTGGCACGCGGCTTGCTTCCGCTGTGTACTTACACAGAATTTATTTTTACCTGCAATCTCCATTCGCTTGTGCATTTTCTCACGCTTCGCTTGCATCCAGGTGCACAACGTGAAATCCGCGTGTATGCACTTGCAATGCTCAAGCTTGCGCGGCCGCACTTTCCCGTGTCATTGCAAGCATGGATTGATGCGCATGGCGAATCACTCGATCTGCAGGGCTTGTAACTTCGCTCGCCTCTTTTTGGCTAAACAAATAAATCATAATTATTGCGTTATGCGACAAGTGTAAATAATAGAAAAGCCGGCTGATTATGCCGGCTTTTTAGTATTATAACTGTTTGGCTACTTTTTCCAGCTCATCGCAAGATCAATGAGCAAGCGAACGCCTGCTCCTGTAGCTCCGGGACGATAGTACGGTAAATCAGGCACATCAAATGCCGTACCCGCGATATCGCAATGAAGCCAGGGCGTATCACCCACAAAGTTTTGCAAGAAATGTGCAGCAGTTACTGCGCCAGCCATGTAACGTGATTGACCAATGTTACATAGATCAGCAACTTCTGATTTGATAGCAGGACGATAGTCTGCGTCCATTGGCATGCGCCATACGCGATCACCAGAGGTTTTAGATGCATGAGTCACACGATCTACCATCTCATCATGCTCACTAAAAATGCCGGTAAAGAAGGGCCCGAGAGCATATGCACATGAACCCGTTAATGTTGCAACATCAATGATTGCATCGGGCTTGTAGTGCTTAACCGCATATGAAAGCGCATCAGCAAGTATGAGACGGCCTTCAGCATCAGTGTTTTTAATTTCAGCTGTTTTGCCATTGTAAAAGCGCACAATGTCGCCGGGCTTAGTCGCTTTACCACTTGGCAGATTTTCCGAAAGAGGCGTAATGCCTATTACATTTATGTCTGGTTTAAGTTGTGCAAGCGCTTCCATCGTGGTAATAACCGCTGCCGCACCTGACATATCTTCTTTCATCGTCTCCATATTGGATGCAGGCTTGATACTCAAGCCGCCAGAGTCAAAGGTAATTCCCTTGCCTACAAATGCAACGGTTGGTGCAACCTTTTTCTTGGTTTTGTATTCCATGATGGCAAGGCGACATTCTAAATCTGATCCGCGCGAAACTGCGGCCAATCCGCCCATGCCCATCTTATTAATCTGCTCTTCATTAAATACAGTAATGTCGAGCTTATGTTTTTTTGCTATATCAATAGCTTTATCCGCAAGATGAGGCGGTGTTAAACAGTTAGCAGGTAAATCGATCCAGTGGCGCGCTTTATTCACCGCTTGTGCGATGATTTCACCTTCATGTACGCCTTGTTGAAAATCAGCGAGTTCCTGCTTTTTCACGCAAATAGTTACATCAAAAACTTTACACTCTTTGCGATCAGCATCAGTAATAAATTCATCAAAATGGTACGCTGCCATATTGAGAATAATAGCCGTTTGGCGTGCAAGCTCATGCACATTTACACCAAAAATCTGTGCTTGCGGCGCTTGTAACACAAATGATTCGCATTTGTGTGATACAACTTTGCGTGTCACACGGCCAATAGCACGGCGATACTGTTCTATATCAATTGCTTTTTTATCCGCTTTGCCCACCCCTGCAAAAACAGCATAAGTAACTGTTTTTTCATCGTAGAGTGGAACAACTTGAATTTGTTTTGCTTTGCCAGCAAATTCCATTTCTTTGAGCACAGCTTTGATATCAACGCCATGCGTTTTACCAAGCTCTTGCACATCACTACTAATTGAAAAATTTTCTTCCAAAATAAATACGTAGAGGCGCGACTTGATCTTCAAAGGCGCCTTGTCACTGACGGTGATTGTAATCATCATTATGCCTTTGCGATGCTAATATTAAGAAAAATCAGATCTATTCAAGGGTATCACAAAAACACAAGAACAAAAGGTAGGCACAGCTTCCCGCATCACTCACATAACAAAAATGGGTAAGCAACAATGCTTACCCATTTCATTACTTTGCATCTCTTTGCATTTACCAGCGACGGCCGTACCAGCCGCGTCTGCCACCCCAATAGCCGCCCCATCCAAGGCCCCAGCCATAGCCGCCATAAGGCCATCCATAGTAGCCATAGTAAGGATACGAATAGTAACTTGGCGATGAATAGTACGTTCTTTTCACCACACGGCGCGTTTGCGTACGCGGAGCGTCATCTTTTCTTCTAAATGCATTCACATATGCTCTTGCTTGCTTCATGGAAATATTGCCTGAAAGCAATGCAATACCGCCGTTTCTTCCTTGTGCTGGTGCACCATCTTGGAAAAACACAATAACCGGCATTTTCTTGCGCTCAAATGTATCATCAAGCGAGGCAAGCTCTTTTTTGCTTATATCAATGGTTGCAAACTGTACGTTTGTTTTTTGAAATATTTCACTCAATCTTCCAAAAAACTTAAGATGGTTTCTCGAGTTGGGACTTTTGCCATTGTAAAACATCACTACAACGTCATCATTAGCATCGAGAAATTCGTAAAAACCTTTAGGCGAATGGATATATTTACTTGTATCCGCCTGCATCTGGCACGATACAAGCGCTGCAAAAAGCGCTCCAT
Organism: Candidatus Babeliales bacterium; assembly: GCA_020053845.1. Lineage (GTDB taxonomy): Bacteria > Babelota > Babeliae > Babelales > Vermiphilaceae > JAGVMI01. Next base: position 3,412 of record JAGVMI010000071.1, on the reverse strand, counting down.
ACCGCACGTGTACACTTATCTTCACCCTATCCCCGCTACTCTTTTTTTACCAACCAGTTCCTACACTAAATCCAAAGCTTACGCCACTACCGCCATATGGGCCGTAATATCCGCCATAATAAGGCGAATACCAATAGTACGGATAGCCGCCGTAATAACCATAATACGGAGGTGCATAATATGATGGGTAATACACGACAGTTCTTCGACGCTCAGCCTGAAGACGCTTACGAATTACTTCAAAATCTTTGCCAAAATAATGGTCTATAAAATCGACAATGCCTTGGCTTGAGTGGCGCCCGTACATTACAATTACTTTGTGAGTTTTTTTATTTCTGAGCGGTATGCCCTGCTTGAACAATACAAATGCAGGCAATGCACTTTCATTAAGATCAAACTGACGCGCAAACTGAACTATACTGCTATGCGCAAGATCAGCCTGTACAAATTTCATTCCTGCAGCTTCATAGAGATCGTCATCACCTAGATTGCTAAACGCTGCTATTTGATCAAAATCTTCTCCACTACGGCTGTTGTTATAAAACATAACAATTACATAGCGATTGGAAGCTATTTCATTTTTGAGTGTGGCACGTGATCGTGCAACAAAGCTCCGGGCTTGTACAACGCACACACTCAACAATGCAATTGCGAGTAAGAAAGAGATATTCAAACGCTTCATCATCTTTCTCACTCTATTAGTTATCTTCAATAACTTTGTTGCGCTTTGCGAGCACTTTGCCGTTCATTACGTTATTAAGAAAGCGCGTCACACGCTCACTGTAAATTTCAGGATTGTAGAAAAATGAATCAAAATGGCGCCTGCCATTCGTAATCCACAATTTTTTATAGCCCTGTGCGCCTGCGTACACCGAACGTATAGCATCAACGGGAATCTTCTCATCATTCTTGCAGTGAATGAAAAAGCAGGGAACATCAATCTTTTTAATAGAATCGGCAGGACTAATAGGGCAAAGCTGTATCTGAATGTTTTTAGGATCAAGCTGCGCTACCGTTTTTAAGAGCACCTTAATAAATGCTTGCACGTACGGATGAAATGCATAGCGATGGAGTAAATCTCTACCGGGCAAGGCAAACTCATATCCCATGAGAGAAAATCGCAAGCCTTCCATCGCTTTCTTGAGTACGTTTTCACTTGAATCAAACGGACAATCAAGAATCATAGCATCAAACAGCGATCCATCTTTAGCTTGAGCTTCTATAGATGCCACTGCGCCCATGGAAAATCCATACACAAATACAGGCTTTGTACCCAGTGTAGGATGGTTGCGTAAATATTTACCGGCAGCTATCACATCAAGAGACTCATCTCTGCCAAAAGTACAACATTGCCCAGAAGTGAGCTCACCATGTGCTCGAAAATCAAATGTTAAGAAATTGAATTGCCCCCGAGGAAACATTGAGCGCAGGAAGCCGACATCATATTTATCGCACATGAATCCATGGCATATGAGAATAGTAGCTTGGGCATTAGGGTATTGTACGAGGATGGCATTACGAGTCAGGGTATCTTGAGATCCATGTGCCACAGGAGAGGTGATTTTTATATTCTCCAGGGTCACATCCCGCTCGAAGCGGCAGGCACTTGAAGTAGGCTGAGGTGCGGGTGCAGTTCCGGCGCTCACTGTACCATACAAAAGCATTTGTACGGCCAAAAAAGCCGCTAGTACACAAGAAAGTACCTTTAAATGCCTCATATTTTCCCTATCTACTCTCACATATCAGGTGAGCTTCAGCCGGTCATGAGCAGGAAACTTCTTAATTCTCCCCATACATTATGTAGTCTATCATCTGCAATTTTCCATTTGCAACTTTTCAAAATAAAAGCGGGGATCTTTCGGTCCCCGCTGCTTTGTAGTACACATATTGGATTAAAGATAATCCCTTTTTTATAGGGATTATGCGTCTTTTTACGCCCCTGCAAGAAGGCTGTTCACCAGCTTGGTGAGCTCGGTCTTATCCATTGCCTCATTGTAGCGCGCTACGAGCTGACCATTATTAAAGGCAAGTAGGCATGGGATTTTCTGTACAAAGTACGTATCCATAAGCTCTTGCGCCTCTGACGCATCAACTTTCAGGAAGGTAGCCCTGCCCGAGAATTCTCCCGCAACCATTTCGTACACAGGCAACATACGCATGCAGGATGGGCAATAATCAGCAAAGAAATCAACAAAAACAATGCCGCTTTCAGGCTGTAAGTAAGCTGAAAGCTCATCCTTAGTAGTAACTTTTATTACCGGCTTTGCTTCAGGTGCGCTTGTAGCGGCTTGGATCTCATCCCCCAAGGCGGGAACTATACGTACTGCCTTACCTTGAACGGTAAAGAATTGCTCTTTCACTCGCTCGATAGTGTTGGCATCAAAGCCAATTTCCCGCAGGAATGAGAGCGCATCAAGTGCCGCCTTGATACCACTACCAGAAGCAACACCAGCCTGACGGTATACACGATCCTCAACATCACCCGCTGCAAAAACGCCCGGCAATGATGCTCTTTGCGATCTGCCATCAAGGAGAATGTAGCCATCCTCATCCATTTCAATCTGATTCACAAAAAGAGACGTGTTAGGATCATGCCCTACAGCAAGGAATACCCCACTGATAGGAAGCACGCTCTTGTTACCCGTTTCTGTATCAATAAGATCAATTGAGGTAACTTTCATGCCATCGCCATTAATTTTTTCAATGGCAACGTTATAGCGCACGCTGATATTTGGATATCCGTTAAGACGTTCTTGCATACTCGCTTTAGCACGCATCTGCCCTTTGCCTTTGCGCACGAGAATCGTAACCGATTTCACGTGCTTGGCAAGCTGCATTGCCTCTTCAATCGCAGAATCTCCTCCGCCTACCACTACAACATCTTCACCTTTGAAAAATGGCGCATCGCACACTGCACATGCCGTTACGCCCATTCCCCAGTATTCGTTTTCTCCGGGAATGCCAAGCTTACGTGGAGCTGCGCCGGTAGATATAATGACTGAAAGTGCGTGAAGCTCTTTGCCATCTTTTGTGTAAAGCGTGTAAGGCCAACGAGAAAAATCAACGCGTTCTATAGAATCAAAGAGAAATTGCGCGCCAAGATCTTCTGCCTGATCCTGAATGCCCTGTACCAAAAGAGGCCCTTGAATTGAGCGCTCTCCCGGCCAATTTTCAACTTCAGTAGTTTCTGTAAGCAAACCCCCAGGCTTGCTTCCCTGAATAACCACACTGTGCACATCACGTGCAGCATAAATAGCTGCACTTAATCCGGCAGGGCCTGAGCCTATAATAGCCACGGGAATAAGGTTTGGTTTGCCATACATATTCTTGAGAGCAATGGCACGGTGAGTAGTGTGAAACTTGTTTTTTGAACAGCCAACTCCCCGATATTCAAATACAACGAATACCGCAG
>JAGVMI010000052.1 GCA_020053845.1 Candidatus Babeliales bacterium | reverse complement strand
TCCAAGTCATATTAATGAGATGAAAACACGCCCTACGCGACAGTCGATTCATATGCTTGGCGAGCATTGCATTACGCCTGATTTTATTTTATGCAGAGCGAGTGTGCCACTCGATGATGTGCGTAAAAAGAAGATTCAGGAATTTGCTTATCTGCCGCTCTCACGTATTCTTTCGGTGCCTGATGTTTCATGTGTGTACGAAATGCCTATTGCGCTTGAAGCACAATTACTTGGTGACAATATTCTCGCTCACTTTAATCTTACATCGCGTCGCATTCCTGATTGGAATGCATGGCTCAAGCAACTTGGGCATCTGAAAAAACCAACGAAGCGTGTACATGTTGCTATTGTGGGCAAATATTTAGACACTGGCGATTTTAGCCTTACTGATAGCTATGTAAGCATTTGCCACGCGCTTATTCATGCAGGAGCATATGCTGCTACACATATTGATATTGCATGGATCGATGCGAAAACATATGAAAAAGAGCCACAGCGGATTGAAGAACTGTCAGCATACGATGGCGTTATTGTGCCCGGTGGATTTGGTTCAGAGGGCGTTGAAGGTAAAATTGCAGCCATTGCCTATGCGCGTACACGTAAAATTCCTTATCTAGGTTTGTGCTATGGAATGCAGCTTGCTGCAGTGGAGTTTGCGCGTAACGTGTGCAATCTTAAAAATGCACACACAACTGAAGTGAATGCGAAAACGCCGCATCCTGTTATCGATATACTGCCTTTGCAGAAAGCATTGCTTGAGAACCAGTGCTATGGCGCGAGCATGCGACTGGGCAATTACAGTGCACGTCTTTGTGCTAACTCGAAAGTGCGTACACTTTATGCGCAGGCGGGCAAGCTGCACGAGCGAGACAATGATGCCTACGCTGTTGAGCGCCATCGCCATCGCTATGAAGTTAATCCTGAGTATGTAGATCTTTTGCAGCAGGCAGGGCTATCATTTTCAGGGTTTTATACTCGAGAAGATGGTACGCAGCTTGCTGAGTATATTGAACTTAAAGATCATCCATTTTTTATAGCTACGCAGGCACACCCTGAATTTACCAGCAGGTTTGGTAAGCCAAACCCACTTTTTGAAGCATTTGTGGCAGCGTGTAGCATTCAGGCATGTATTCGCAAGCGGCCTTCAGTATATGAATCCCAGGGAGCTGAAATAAGCTTGTAAGTGTAATGATGCAAACATGAATTATAATGAGCCATCCACATGCGGATGGCTTTTTTTGTGTAGTGTTGCATCAAACAAAGGGCAACACAGCATGCCAATAGTATTATTGTGAATAATATCAAGTCCAGCAGCGCGATATTCAAGAGCTTTAGTGGGTCGCGAAACCCAGTTTACAATATGGGGCGATCGTAATACTATTCCTGCATCGCATGCGCTCAGGTAATTAATAAGCTCTGCTGGCGTTACCTGCACTATGCGATACGCGTGTGAAGGAATCGTGCGATGCGCTTGTATAAGCTGTGCAAACGCTTCTACGTCGAGAGTAAGGATCACAAGACGTGCATTAGTATTGTGTGTGTATGTTTGTGCAAACAATGTGATCGTTTCCTGTGGGCATTGCCACGCTTTGATAGATCCGCTGTAGCACATAATGTAGGCATGTTCATCAAGTCCAAGCTGTGCGCGAATTTGCGCGCGCATGCGCATGCGTTCTTGCAAAGAGAGTGTGTGCGGTATGTCAATATGTGCTTGGATAATACGTGAAGAATCGGCGCAATAGCAGTGTATTAAATGATCACTGAGCGCAACACTTACTGACTCAATAGTGTACGGGTATGAAGTATGGCACGTGCCATACACTGTTTTTTCAAGCGCATCAAATTGACGGGCGCGCCATGCATGCCAGGCATGCATGTACCATGGCGCTTGCTCGTGTGTATAACGATATTCATGTCCTAGTAGGCCCCGGGCCTGTACGGTGAGTTTGAGGCATGCTTTAGGGCTTGCGGCGTTGAGGGCAAGGTAGCCGGCAATGGGGCCTCGTGCAATGAGCTCGTAGCAATCAAATGCTTGCAGTAGTGTGTGCAGCTTGAAAACCATGGGCTTGAGTGTGTAGCGAGTTATAAAGGGGGTGCGTGAGGCAGTTATGACTGTAATGGGAGCATAGCCTATAGCTTTAAGCGCTTTGCTTTTGGCTTCTTTACTGTGTGTGTGCTTCTCAAAGGTGATGAGGTAGCCTTTTCTGCCAGGGTATTCAAGGAGGCGCTTTTTAAGTGGCTCGATCACCTGGCTTTCACATACTGAGTTGTGTATGCCATCGTGGATAACAGCAATAAGAGGAATATGCTCCATGAAGCTCCTTGTAGTTAATTCATGAGCATGCTAGCACACAATACGTAATCAGTTGAGGGCTAGCTTATTACTGCAATAAAGAAGGGGCCCGGTATTATCCAGGCCCCCGTATCAATTCATGCACGTGTGCTGAAGGTGTAGATTCTAGCAGAAGTGATCGCAGATGAGCTGTATGTGATCAAGTACTAATGCATAGGATGGTACAGCTTCTAAAGTTGATGTTGTGCATGATGGTGCTGATTGTGCGGAATAATTATGCAGTGTAATCATAAGGAGCTTTCCGCCTGTAGATGTCTTTTTTTCTAAACGGTATGCAGCAGTATTATGCCGCTGCCACTGCTTTTATTACTGTTTCTACACCGGCTTCTTCTTGTTTGATTGCATTGTGCACAATGAGCAAGAAACCGAGTGATTCACATGCTTTCTTGTAGGGCTCAATGCCTGAAATAACGTTACCCAGAAGGCCTTGTGCGTGGCATTTTATGGTTTTGCCGTTTTCATCTTCCTCTTCAACGTTTTCATCTTCAAGCTGGCCTATAAAACCGTTGTAGTAGAGGAAAAACCAATTCTTCAAATAATTCTTCCAATGATCTGCTGATAATGCCTGATCTATCCGAACAATATCTTCAATATTGTAGTTGCGTTTAAAGCGTGCGCTAGGCTTTCTGCCATGAAGAACAAGCAAATGTACAGCCAGAGCCGTAAGAGCTGCGGTTTTTGGGTCGCGCAAGGAGAATGCGTGTAAAGGCATAGCATGAGCAGCCACAAGGGTTGCTCCAGCAAGTATAAGTGCCTTGCGTGGCCTTAACGAACGAAATAAGTGCATAATCATAGAATCCCCCATTTCAGGTCAGGCGTAGGAGGCGACTTGCCCTCTAGACACCTTTCTATACAGCTTCATAGTATGCCTGAATAGGCTTAAAGACAATGGGCCCGGGGCATATTCTTACAAATAGGCAATAAAAAAGCCGCCCTCAGGGGCGGCCTATCTCTTTTCAAGCTAGCTGAAAAATCTTATTTTTTTGCTGGTTCGTAGATTTTGATCTCAAAGTAAGAGAGCGTTTCGTTAGCTTCTTTAACATCTTTGAGGCCCTTGAGTACGCACATAATGTTGGCATATGCGATACCCATTATGCCATACGGAGCAGCGTTATGGCGCATGAAGAACTTAGCTTCTTCGCCGTTAGGGTAGATGTGGTTAGTGGTGAATTCAGGCTTAATGTGGCCTTCAACTATGACTTTTGATCCAAACACGCGCAGACCAGCTTTCTTGCCTTGGAATCCGATAACTACATCATCAATAGATTTGACTATATGTTCCCAAAGGGAAAGCTTTCGCGCTGAAGGTTTGATTATACCTTCAAATGCTGTTTGCATGTTCAGTGGATTTTTATCAGGTTCGTCTTTAGTAACCAATCTTCCATAAGCGGTAAATGCTAAAATTATTGGTACCCAATATTTTTTATCGGGAAGAGAAAATGCCTGAGCAGATGGTGCACTTGCAAGAAGTGTTCCAGCGCAAATAACCGCTAAAAGTGAGCGGTGTGAGAAAAGTTTAAAATTCACGAGATGACTCCTGTCGAAGATACATATAATGTATTGTTTCAAAACTGCGCGAAGTTTTTATCTTATATCTTGCGCATAGTTGCGCAAAGTGTTTCCCATTGTAAAAGTAAGTGCAAAATGTGTCAATTTAAAAACACTCGTTGTGCCGATTGGATTGCATGATCGGAGTGATGAAAAGTTTGCCATTACGTGCAATAAGCAGTATCATTCGCGATCAGATGAGCAATATGGTGTTGTTCAATGTGATGTAAGGAGAGGTATCTGTGAAGAAACATCTATTATATGTCAGTATGGTTGTGATCTTTAATAATGCGTTTAATGCTCGTGCAAATGATGTAATTCTTGTGAGCGATTACGCGGGACAATTTGATAAGCAAGAGCAGCTATTAAAAAAATTGATCGGGGAAGGAAGGTATCAGAAAGCTGCTGAAGTTGGATTGAATTTCAGACAACTCAATGGGCCTGATCAATGTTCTGCATCACTACTTTTGCTGATGGCTGACGCTATGCTTGCATCGCAGGATGGTGCTTATTATAGAGGCGGTTGGCGAGCGTTAGCGGATGGGTTTGGTAAGTTACAAAAAGATGATGAAACGCTTAAATATCCTGATTTTCAAAAGGGAAAACTTACCGAAGCTCGAGTCAAGAAATTGACGACAGATGATGTAGTAGTAATACATCGTCAGCAAGGCATAGGAGACGATTTTATGTTCATGCCTCCTTATGCAGCGATGCTTAAAGAAAACTATGGATGTGAAGTGGTAGCGGAGGTTGCAGGAGCGCGCTTTAAAGGGATTATGGGTCGCTCGTCGGGTATTAAGACAGCAATTACTCCAGCAGAAACTGCGGCTGTAGTAGAAGAATATGAGAAAGAGGGAAGAAGCGTATTTCATGTGTACTCCTTTAACTTACCTTCTTTGCTTTCAAAAGATGGCGTTGGTAGCACGGGCCGTACCACAATTCCGTGTGTTGATCGCCCTCTGCTCACCGTACTTGATGCTGCCCGCGTGCGCATAGGCAAACAACTTGCTGATGACTGTGCAGCGAAAAAACTTATTATTGGTATGTGTTGGCAAGCAGGAAAAGAAATTTCACTTGCACGTGGATTTGAGCGTAGCTGGCCAGTGGGAGAACTGATCAAGCAAGCGCAAGGGACATTTGGCAAAAACAATGTGGCATTTTATAGCTTGCAGGGGCCAGATCATCGTCCAGTAACGCAAGAGCAGTATAAAGAAATTCAGCAGCGAATAAAAAATGGTGAAGTGGTGGTGCCGAATGATAGATCGATCGATGAGAATGATATAGTGGATGATCCCCTTGTTATCAAACAAATAGCAGATTCAGAAGGTGCATTTGAAGGTACTTTGGCATTTGCATTGCATCCAAAAGCTGCATCAGTTTCATCTGATACGTCTACGTTGCATGTCATAGGGCGCGGATTGCCAAGTACAAGAAACTTTTATGCTATAGTGCCATATAAAGGCGGCAAAGATTGGAGACTGGAAGATCCAACAGCCATGTGGTATGCAAATATGCGTATGTTTGAACAAGAAAAAGCTGGCAGTTGGCAGGAGCCGATTAATAATTCGCTCCAAGCAATAGGCTGCGATCAAGGATGGATGGTTCGCGTATAGCATATGGATAGATGGTAAATAAATAAGAAGGGGCCTAATTTCAGGCCCCTTTTTTGTACATAATCTATGTGTTGTGTACGTATTATATGAAGTAACTTGCTGCAGCTGCTACGAATGTTGCAAGTACGGGAATGCGTACTGGTGTGAAACCCCAGAGCTTATATGCAATATTGCAGAAAGTAAGTGCAATGATTACGGGGTAGCCGATGTATACAATAGGCCCACCAGTCAGTGCAAGTACTTTGCCCAAACCGAAAATGGAAAGAGGAAAGCTTAAGAGTGTGATAATTGTCAGCCCCGCTACATAGCTGATGCGGCTGCCAAACACGGTCTTTTGAATGTATTCAGCAAGTACTGCACTCAATCCTACTGCGGTAGACAAGCATGCCATGAGCACAGCAATTGCAATAATAATGGTGCCATACGTACCTGTTACACGAAATGCAATCTCGCGAAACAGTTCGCCGCCGTTCAATCCAGCAAGTCCATGGCTATGATACACGCCCAAAATGCTCATGCCGACATACACGAGTGTCAGCAGTGCAGCGCCAAAAAAGCCGCCCTTCAAACCAGTAGCAATAAGGCGGTGGTGTTGCATGTTAGTCATGTGGCCAAGATTATTTTTGAGAATGTGGATAATGATCGACGCGAAGAAGATCATACCAAGTAGATCGAGCGTTTCGTATCCACGCGTTAAGCTCGTTTTAAAGCTGGTGAGTGCATCAAAAGTTACAGGTACTACGCTTTGCGCAGTAAAGATTCCTTTGCCTATGATAATTACCAGTGATCCTATCAAAAGCGGGCTTATGACATAAGAAAGCAAATCCATGATACGGCTTTCTTTGTACGTCATGAGGAATGTGGTACCCAAGAAAAAGAGTGCAAACACGAATGAGGAAAGCGGATTTATCGTTTGCAGGAAATTAAAGGGAAGAAATGGTGCAATCATCACATGAGAAAGCGTTACCGTACGTGGAATTGCCACTACTGGTCCGATAATCATCATGCATATGAAAATGGCAATAGCGCCAGCCGTTTTGCCTAGTCTGCCAAAAAATGCTTCATAGTTACCGTCAAAGAGGATCATTGCAATAAAGCCCGTAAGCGGGAGCAACACTGCAGTGATGATAAAGCCAAGCATAGCAAGTGGAGTATAGGTGCTTGCATTCATGCCAACCATGAGAGGATAAATGAGGTTTCCCGCTCCAAAAAGCAGCGTAAACACGGCAAGGCCAATGGTAAATACCAAAGAAGATGATCGCGAATTCATGAAATATATTCCTTAGGTAGGGTACACGTGCTTCTACACAAAGCACTGATCCATACGTCTATATTGGGAAATTGCGATAAAAATAGTAGAAGTGGGAAGATGCTAGAGAACGCGCATGCACATGGGCGCGCAGGCCACAAGGCAAGATGCTGATAGGGCTATGAGATCGACACCAAGGCGATACTGGCGACGCGAGCGAGCTGCGTACCAATAGACAGTCATGGCGACTCCTTTGTAATGATTAATGGCAAGCTATTGTTGTAACTTACTTCTTTGTCAGTCTACTCTAAATGCCTATTACAGGCAAATCACCAGTCTTTGAAGCCTTCTGGATGTGCGTGTGGTTGTTTTTCTATGAAAGTGTTGTTTCTTATGTTTGGCACGAGTATCATGGTAACCTGTGTTGAGCGTGTAATGTGCATATACTCGTTTCAATGCGCTTAATGCGTAATCATTACCGAGTAATTTAAAGCAAGGAGAGTTACATGAAATTTTGGTTTATTATTCCTGTGTTGGTGCCCATACTTGCTGCTATTGCATAAATTTTCAACCCTGTGTGCGGGGGCATGAAGTACATAAAACAATTTAATGCGCTGCGTGTTGCAGATGTTCCTCTTGTGGGAGGAAAGAATGCGTCTCTGGGGCAAATGATCAGTGCGCTTGCAGCGCGTGGCGTTCTTATACCGGATGGATTTGCAGTTGTTTCAGATGCTTATTGGCATGTAATTACCGCAAATCAACTTCAAGAAAAAATTATTGCTGCACTTGCTGATGTTACGAATGCTGATGATCTCGAACGGATTGCACAAGCAGGTAAACGCATCAGAGAGCTCTTTTTGAGTGCCGTAATCCCCCAAGATTTACTTCAGGAATTATACCAAGCGTATGATGTGCTCAGCGCTGTATATCATATGCAAGCATGTGACGTGGCCGTTCGATCGTCTGCAACAGCAGAAGATTTGCCCGGAGCTTCATTTGCAGGGCAGCAAGATACATTTCTCAATGTGCGGGGTTACGACGCATTGCGTGAAGCGTACCGCAAAAGCCTTGCATCGCTTTTTACTGATCGCGCGATTTCCTATCGCATGCAAAAAGGTTTTGATCATCTTAAAGTTGCGCTTTCTGTTGGCGTGCAAAAAATGGTGCATGCAGATCGCGCATGCTCAGGTGTTGCATTCTCGCTTGATACGGAAAGTGGGTTTCGTGATGTAGTGCTTATCAATGCATCATATGGTCTTGGCGAGAGTATCGTGCAAGGATTAGTGATACCTGATGAATACTGCGTATCGAAAGTAATGCTTGCACGTGGTTATGCATCGATTATCAAAAAAGCATGTGGATCAAAAGAAACAGCGATTGTATATAGCAACGATATATCAGGCGATGCCACAAAAACAGTGAGTGTAGATGTAGCAAAACGAGCTGTGTATGCATTATCAGATGATGAAATTGTGCAGCTTGCTCAGTGGGTAGTAATTATAGAATCGTATTATTCTGAACTGAATGGTACGTGGACGCCTATGGATGTTGAGTGGGCAAAAGATGCTGATGATGGACGTTTGTATATTTTACAAGCGCGTCCTGAAACAGTGCATGCAGTGCACCATGATCGCCGCATGCGTGTGTATCGCCTTACCGCTACACAAGCGCCCCATAGCATATGTAGTGGGCAAAGTATTGGAACACAGATTGTACATGGTATTGCGCGTGTGGTGAAAGATGCACGTGATGCGCATGCAGTGCAAAAAGGTGATATTGTAGTAACCCACATGACTGATCCTGATTGGGTGCCGGCTCTTAAGCGTGCTGCAGGCATCATAACAGATCGTGGCGGCAGAACATGCCATGCAGCGATTGTGAGCCGCGAGCTTGGCGTACCTGCAATAGTAGGCGCACGTGATGCGACTCGTGCGGTGAAATCAGGGCAGATAATTACGATCGATTGCAGTGGCGGTATGGTAGGCGTTGTATATGACGGCGAGATACCCTATACAGTTGATGAGATTACGCTTGATACAAGTACCAAGCTTCCTGTTTCTCTCATGCTCAATCTTGCAGATCCTGATAGCGCTTTTGCAGCATCATTTTTGCCGGTTTCGGGCGTTGGGCTTGCACGTGTTGAGTTTATTATAGCTAATCACATTCGTATTCATCCGCTTGCGCTTGTCGAGCACGAGCAGCTTGATCGCGAAACGCGTGATCAAATACATGAGCTCACCGTAGGGTATGCTGATGGCACAACATATTTTATTCAAGTGCTTGGCCGTGCAATAGGTATGATTGCTGCAGCCTTCTATCCGCGGCGTGTTATTGTACGCCTTTCTGATTTCAAGTCGAATGAGTATCGCAATCTCATTGGCGGTGCAGATTTTGAGCCGTATGAAGAAAACCCCATGATTGGATTGCGTGGTGCGTCACGCTACATCAATTCGCGTTTTGCTTCCGCCTTTGCACTTGAATGTGCGGCATTCACATATGCACGTGAAGTGCTCGGTTTTGATAACATTACGATTATGGTGCCCTTTGTCCGCACACTCCATGAAGCACGGGCGGTGCGCGATGCGCTTGCAGGGCATGGCATAAGCAAAGAAAAAGGATGGCACCTCATCATGATGTGTGAAGTACCATCCAATGTTATTTTGATCAAAGAGTTTGCACAGATTTTTGAAGGATTCTCAATAGGCTCGAATGATCTTACACAGCTTACTCTGGGCGTTGATCGTGATTCTGAACTGCTGCAACAATCATTTGATGAACGTGATCCTGCAGTAACGGCGATGCTTACTATGGCTATTGCCGGAGCGCACGAGGCACAATCGCCTATTGGTATCTGTGGCCAAGCACCGTCAGACTATCCTGAGGTAGCCGTATTTCTTATTCAGAGCGGAATCGATTATCTTTCGCTGAACATTGATTCAGTGATTCCTTTCTATCTGCGATACGCACGCGCTTAGCGCATAAATTTGTGTGCTAAGAATGCAGCGCTTAATCCTAAGGCCGTTCCGAATAATGCGTTGCGATAGTTTGGCATCGATGATGGTGGATTATCAACTACATTACTTGCAGTAACTACTACTGGCTGCAGATCTTTTGATGCATTGGTAAGATTATCTTGCACGTAGTTAATGTACATACGAGAAGCGTTACCCAGTGATTTAGGATTCATAGAGTCTAGATAGATAATCTGTGCATCACCATTCTCGCGATGAATAACAGATAATGCAATCCAGTGACCGCCTGTGTTGCAGAGTAGGTGCGCAACAGGAGTTTTCTCTGATACGAGCTTTGCAAAAAATGCGTTTAGATCTTCAGGAACATCAGCACTGTTTGCAGCATCATATACTTTTTTAATGGGTTCGTTATAGGCAATGATGTGGAACGTGGTAAGCCCTACTTCTTGCGCGAGCTCAAGTAGTTCATGATAGAAAAGTTCATAGTCTGTGCGATCGATAAGGGGATGATACTTTTGAGCAATTTCTTGTACGGCCTCTGATGTTACTTGTTGGTCAGCACGTACAAGCTCTTGAACTGCATACGCGTTAAATACGGTGTGATACCCGCACGTTACTCCTCGCTGCTGTACAACACGGACTATATCTGTAGCTACTGGTTGTGCGGCTGTACGAGGTGAGGTAGGCAGTTGCGGTGAAGTAGCACTTGGTAGTGAAGATTGCACTATGTGTGGTTTTAATATTTCATCAAATTTGTCGATTTCTTCTTTAAAGATGGTATTTACCTGTGCACGCGTAAGTACGTATGCATTGGTTATATCATCGCCACCGTATGAACCTGCGAGGGCAATAAGGCGATCAACAATGTTCTGCGAGAGCGCAGCGTCAAAGTCTGGATGAAAACCTCGGGAGAACAATCTAAAAGCCGATTCAGTTATTGCTTGTTGTAAAGTAATAGTCGGTTTTTCGCCAAGAATGTCTGAAGCAACTGAAGCTGTTGAGATACCATTAAGCTCAGCGATAAGGTCTTGCGCTGTCCGCTTAACTACTTGTTCATCGATCAACCCATCATTACTTTTTGATTCCCACGTTTGTTCATGAGTAATTTCGTTACTCAATTCCTGATCAAAGCCAGCTTCTATAAGCTGGGCGACCATGCGCTTTTTAGCATCGGCAATAGTAATCGTGCCTGCAAATGTGCAGACGCTATGTGCGGCTAGCAAAGCTACCAATATACGCGAAAAAATTGTAGTGATTTTCTTTTTCATGATAACCCTCCATTAGTTCCATTTTTAAGATGAGGGCTTTTTCAGCCCACACTAATAGTATATTCTATTTGAAACATTTGGCAAGTGGGGGGAGGGCAAAACAGGCGGTAAAAATGGCCTGAGGCCAACGAAATTTACTTTTTTGCCTGCTTCTGGCGGTAGGTAAGGGCTAGATTCCGCATTATGTGATCGGTATTATAGCGGGAGATAGGGGCTTTTTGAGGGGCGTCTTTAGGTTGTTCTGAGGGGTCCACTACGGTAAAAATCTCTGCCTCATGGAAATGCTGGCATTCTGGGCAGCGATTGAGTGGCCACGTGAGCGTTTTGCAGTTGTGATTACAAGCAACATAGTAATAGTTTTTGGTATCGTATGCTTCTGCAAGGTGCGCGCTTTTATCCATACATCCAATACGTGCTTGAATAATACATGCATTGAAACTGGCAATAAACATAATAAAACGGCACAGCATATTCATGAGGATTGCTCCTTTTTGTCTCCGGATGCATCGTGGGGTTGCTGTGGACCTTGCCATTCATAACACTCATCGCTAAAAAATGGCGGACTATCATGAGCAATACGGCCTACACAG
Source organism: Candidatus Babeliales bacterium (assembly GCA_020053845.1). Lineage (GTDB taxonomy): Bacteria > Babelota > Babeliae > Babelales > Vermiphilaceae > JAGVMI01. The sequence continues at coordinate 241 of JAGVMI010000052.1, read as the reverse complement.
GTAGGGCATGCTACGCTTGATGTGGCAGATGCACATAGTGCATATAATGCAATAAGAGCTAACTTTGTCGGCATAGGTGTCCTTACGATGTGCAACACATATGTGCTGCATAGGTTTTGAAGTCTACCTACCCGAATTCTACGATATATGCATTTCAGATTGCAAATATTTGATTGAAATGCGCATATAACTGCGCACTTTAGCTGGGCATGCTCTTGTTACTTGCCGGCAATGCGCGAGC
>JAGVMI010000054.1 GCA_020053845.1 Candidatus Babeliales bacterium | reverse complement strand
CTATGGTGTGCTTAGAGAAACTGGAATTGATGTTGTATTTACTCCGGGCGCAAGCCAACAAAGTAATTATGGTAATCTACGTGTATTGCCCATGCCCTATCAAACAAAATATCGCTTCAAGCCATCGCATAAAAAAGACTTGTGGTATTCCTTTATAGGCTTACAGAGTCATCCTATAAGGGCTGAAATTTTCAAGCTGCCTTGCTTACCGAATGTTGTTATAAAAAGACGTAATCAATGGCATCATTGGCAAAAAGATCCAATAATCAAAGCTAAAGAACATGCTGAATACGCGAATGTTTTAGGACGTTCTCGTTTTTCGCTTTGCCCGCGTGGCTATGGTGTAGGGACTCTGCGCTTTTGGGAATCATTAGGCGCAGGAGCAATTCCTGTTATTATTCCCGCAGAAGAGGTTGTATTACCTGGTACATTCGATTGGGATAGCTGTGTGATAGCAATCAAAAAATCAGATATTCCTAAAATAAATGCTATTCTCGCTTCGATTACTCCTGAGCAAGAAGAGCGTATGCGTGAGCAATGCTACGAAGCGTACGTGCAGTTTAGTGAAGATAATATTGTTTCATGCATAAGAAGTTACTACGAAGTTGGGCCCTGGGAGCCGTGGCGGCCAAAGCTCGATGCATATGATCATATCACGCAGCCTTCTCAGCGCAGCTTTATCACATCCGGATTTTGTAATGTAATTATGGAACCAGCATTACACTCTTATCTATGCGCAGCAGGTGAGTAGGACATTAAATTAGTAAGGTTATTGAGATGTTTGCATGAAAATAATGCCGAAAGTCTTTTGAGGATCAGTCGTAATTATTTCAAATGGACGTCCCAATTTTTCCGCTGTCTTTATGCACAACTCATATTCTGGAATACGATTGGTATCATCGAAAATTATGGGAACTGCAAAATTGAATAGGTGCAAGTTATCCAAGAACTTACCTCGTCCTATTGCACCTGTAGGGCCATCCACAAGGATAAGATCATAGGATAGATCTTTGAGCTGCTGCTCAAGAATTCGCGTGTCGTACCATCCATTCACAATGGGGGCATGAATATAACTGCTCGGGTATAGATTCAAAAATTTCTTATCGTGTTCAACTGAAATCATATGGTAATGTTGCGCAAGCTCTGCTGTTCCTTGTCCGCTCCCCAATTCTAGAATAGTGCAGCCTTCAGGTAGGATTTTTCTTATGTATTTGAAAAGTTGTTCAGATATAGACCAGCCTCCAAATCTCGATTCTTCCTGTGATGCTTCGCATGAAAGGGGATAGTCAGTTGAAGGTGGAAGAGCTTTGCTAATGCTTGCGGTGAATATACTTATTGTCATGATGTATGACAGATGGAAGGACAATAAACGATTCATTACTTTTTCCTTTGTGAGTTATTACTGTAAATGCCACACTAGCTTATATTAGCTTTTATAAAATGTCTGTTTTGGAAAGATGCACAGCAAGCAGTATGTTATTACTCTTGCGCGGCTGAGGGGCATAATATGTATAAGCAGATGCGATTATTGTGTGTGCTGAGCGGCATTCTTTCAGTTTGTTGCTTATCAAAAGCGCAGCAGATGAAGATGATTGAAATTAGAGCAGATAAGTTTCCTGTTAACTGGGATTTTCATACAGAAACGCTCGTGTACGATCAACTAAAAAAGAATCCGATTAAAGCGGATTGCACATATGTAGCGCTTCCTTTTACCTGGACCTATCATCACAATGAGCTCAACTCGCTTGCCAAAAAACATCATGTTAATGGGGGGTTTTCGGTATGCCAGATAGATCTTTACGAGGTAGTGTTGCCTGCGGCAAAGCAGCTTGGTATAGATGTTTTTTTTGTGGCTTCATGTGCAGGTGAAACATATGAAGGCATCAAGCTACTGCCTTTCCCTCAGCATCCTATTCATGCAGTAGGCCCTGCGAAAAAGAAAGACATTTATTATTCCTTCATCGGATTCAATACACATCCTATCCGCACTAAACTTTTTGCTGCGGTAAAAAGCAAACGCAATGTGATAATGAAGCAGCGCGCACATTGGCATTTCTGGGTACCTAATGAAAAGATACGGGATAGCCAGAAGAAGGAGTATCAAGATGTGCTTGCGCGTTCTCGTTTTTCGCTCTGTCCGCGTGGTAACGGACGCGGCACGATTCGCTTTTGGGAGTCGCTTTGTGCGGGAGCTATACCTGTGGTGATTCCTGCAGAGGATCTGTGGCTTCCTGGATGTTTTGATTGGAATTCATGTGTGATTTCCCTGCAAGAAAAAGATATAGGCCATATCGAGCAAATACTCGCAAAAATTACTCCTGAACAGGAAGCATACATGCGTGAGCAATGCTACAAGGCATATGAGCAATTTTGTGGTGAGAACTACACGAGTTGCATTAGAAAATATTACGAAGAAGGTCCGTGGGAGCCATGGAATCCTCTCGTGTCGCAATAGCTTTCTCAAGGGTGCGTATGCGCGCTGTAACATTAGGGTGATCTCCTCCAAGAGCAATAGCCTGCCGGTACGCATTCAATGCGTCTTGTAATGCGTGATGATGTTCATGCGCATATGCTGCAAATAAGCAATCAAGAACGGACTGTGATTGGAGGTGCATTTTGCCTTCTTTAAAATCATTACCTGAATCTTT
>JAGVMI010000044.1 GCA_020053845.1 Candidatus Babeliales bacterium | reverse complement strand
GGCCTGGTGGGCGACACATCAGATAATATTCCCGGAGTTCCAGGTATTGGCAAAAAAACTGCAACAGATCTGGTGCAGCAGTTTGATTCTCTTGAAGATCTGTATGCACGGCTTGATGAAGTAAAAAAAGCGGGCACAAAAAAAGCGCTTGAAGAAAACAAAGATAAAGCATTCCTAAGCCGCGATCTTTTCCTGTTGCAGTATTATGCATACAATCGTAGTGCTGATGATCTTGCTTTTGATGCGTCGCGCTGGAAATATGCGCGCCCTCTTTTTGAAGAACTCAATTTTAAAAGTCTTATTGCCGAGCTTGGCACAGCAGTACAAGATGCAGCGCGCAGCTTTGAACAAAAAGTACAGTATCTGCGCGATACGTATCAGCTCATCACGGTTACCACACCTGAGCAACTCACTGCACTTGCGCATGAACTTAAAACATCGAGCGGGTTTGCGGTAGACACTGAAGGTGATTCACTCAACCCTTTGCTTTCCGATTTGGTAGGCATATCTCTGTGCACAAAGCCTGGCGTTGCCTATTATGTGCCACTTACGCACACCACTTCATCAGCTCAGCTTCCACGCGAATTGATAGATGAAGCATTCAAACCCATTTTTGAAAACGAACACATACCTAAATATCTGCACCACACTAAGTTTGATCAGCTTATGTTTTCAAGCAATGGCATGGAGCTGCGTGGCGTCACGTTTGATACACTCATTGCAGCAAATCTTGTCACACGCGATTGGCAACGTATCAATCTTAAAGAGCTTTCTTCAACCTATTTGGAAGAAGAAATGCTTACCTTTCAAGAAGTGGTAAAGCAATTTAAGTTGCCTAACTTTGCACATACTGAACTTGATATCGCAACACTCTACAGCGCATTTGACGCCCATCAAACACTACGCCTCATGCCACTATTTCAAAAGATGCTTGAAACAGAAGGCATGGAAGATCTTTTTACCAAAATTGAGATGCCACTCAGCCAAGTGCTCTATCGCATGGAAAAAGAGGGCATTCTTCTTGATGTGGGCCTCATCAAGCAGCTTAATGTACACATTACGAGCGAACTTGAAACAATTCTTGCAAAGCTTGAGCCATTCATGGGTGAGCACACCGGGCCTATTAATCTCAACTCCCCAAAACAAGTAGGTGAACTACTTTTTGAAAAACTTAAGTTGCCTCCCAAGAAAAAGAGCAGCAAGGGCGCATATTCTACTGATCAAGAAGTGCTCACAGAACTCGCAAAAATACACCCCGTACCGGGCATGATTATCACCTACCGTGAACTTTTTAAACTAAAAAGTACGTATCTTGATGCGCTGCCAACATACGTTAATCCACACGATGGCAAGATACATACATCGTACAGCCAAACATCAGTGGCAACAGGCAGACTTGCAAGCTCAGATCCTAATCTGCAAAATATCCCTGCAAGCGGCTATGGCCTTGAGATACGAACAGCATTTAAGCCGCAAGCAGGGCATGTATTTATTGCAGCAGATTACTCACAAATTGAGCTGCGTGTACTTGCGCATCTTTCACAAGATCGCAACCTTCTTAACGCATTCTTACACGGGCATGATATTCATGCAGAAACTGCTGCACGCCTTTTTGATACGCCGCTCGATCAGGTAACGCACGAGCAACGCCAAATTGGCAAACGTATTAACTTCAGTATTTTGTACGGCCTGACGCCGTACGGGCTATCGCAAGATCTTGATATATCGTTTAAAGATGCAAAGCTCTACATCGACAAATATTTTGCACAGTATCCCGCCGTTTCACGCTGGATGGATGAAGTGATAGAACAAACTAAAGAAAAAGGATACGTGCAAACATTCTGGGGCAGGCGTCGCTACATCCCTGCAATCTATGAGAAAAACAGAGCACTCTACGAAGAAGCGCGACGCGTTGCTATCAACACGGTAGCACAAGGCACTGCAGCAGAAATTATGAAGCTTGGCATGATTGCTGTCGATAAACATTTCACCCAAAATCATCCGCAAGCGCGTATATTACTGCAAATTCATGATGAGCTGCTTGTATCTGCGCCACATGAAGTAAGTTCTGAGATTGAATCATTGGTAAAAGACACACTCGAATCAGTAGTTTCATGGTCTGTACCACTTGTAGCATCAACACGTATTGGTGCTAATTGGAAGGATGTCAGCAAGTAACCCCACTGGCAGAGTCTGCAGTTTTTGCGTAGACTATCCTGTGGTATCCGTAGCTGTATGACATAAAGTGAGCCTTATGATTGCATATGTTACCGGCACAGTTGCACACAAAGAAGAACAGATCGTCACCCTCAATGTAGGACCTATGGGCATCGCCCTTTCAGTGCCTACATCGCGTGACTATCAGATAGGTGCCGCTGCAACGTTGTATACCTACATGCACTGGAATCAGGAACAAGGGCCTTCATTTTTCGGCTTTGCATCACAAACGGAGCGCCAGGTTTTTCTGCTCATCATTTCATGCCAAGGGATTGGCCCGCGCATTGCACTCGCCGTGCTTGCTGATCTTGGTGCGCAGCGCTTTCTTGAAGCAGTGCATATGGAAGAAGATAGAACATTGAGCAAGGTGAGCGGCATTGGTGCCAAAAAAGCAGAACATATCATCGTGCAGCTCAAGCATAAAGTGGCGCAGCTGATATCCTCAGGCGCATTAGAAGCAAGCGCAATGCATCTGACTGAATGGAACACGGTAACACAAGCACTTGAATCGCTTAATTACTCTCGCCAAGAAATCAATCGCGTCATGACGCATCTTAAAAGCAATACTACTGATCAAAAGCAGACGTTTGATCAACTCATGCGCCAAGCACTTTCATTTCTTTCCAAGCAATCATAAGTCTGCAATCAGGAGCTTTCTAACCATGGATCTACTTCTTTTTTTCTCATGGATTAATCAGCGCGTATTTGCAATGCCCGCCACATTTCTTTTTCTTGGCACGGCAATTATTCTCACTATCAAAACAGGCTTTTTGCAGGTTCGCGGATTTTCACGCTTTCTGCATCTGATCCGCTTTGGCGTACAGCAAAACAACGATGCAACGCAGCGTTCAAGTGGCAGCGTTATCAGTTCATTTCATGCGCTCTTTGCTGCGATGGGCACTACCATTGGCATGGGCAATCTCGTAGGCCCCACTATTGCTATCAAGCTTGGCGGCCCCAGTGCACTTTTCTGGCTTGTGCTTTACATCATTCTTGGCGCAGTCACTAAATTAACTGAAGTAGTATTTGCATTGCTTACACGCATTAAAACCACTGATGGCCATGTAATAGGTGGTCCGATGCAATATTTGCGCGCAGTACATCCTGCGCTTGCATGGTGGTATGCAACAGTAATGTCGATATTGCTCATGAGCTGGTCGAGCGCACAGTCAAATACCCTTGCATCTATTTTTGCACTTGAGGCTGTTCCTGCATGGGCAACTGGAATTGCTCTTGCACTGCTCACCTTGCTGGTAATCACCGGCGGCGCACAGCGCGTAGGCTCTTTGGCAAGTAAACTCGTTCCGCTCATGTGCGGATTGTATCTTTCTTTTGCATGCTGGATATTTTTTAAAAATCCAATCGCACTGCTTGCCGCATTTAAACTTATTTTCAACGATCTATGCTCACCTACTGCTATTGCAGCGGGTGCATTTGGATTCTCAACACTTTATGCAATGCGCCATGGCATTTATCGCGGCATTCATATCACCGAATCGGGCCTTGGAAGCGCATCAATTCCTCACGCAGTAGCAGACGTGCAACGCCCTATTGATCAAGGGATTCTCGCCGTGTATTCAGCAGGCGCAGATGCAACACTTTCTCTTATCTCAGGATTGCTCATCTTGGTGACAGGCGTATGGATGGCAGGAGATTTCCGCAGCACACTTATTTATGAAGCATTTAAATTGCACGTACCAGGCATTGGCAGCATTGTATTGCTTGTAAGTATTACCTTGTTTGTTTTGACAACAGTGATTGGTAATACATTTAACGGCACACAAACATTCGGATCGCTTACCAATTATCGCTTTGTAAAGCAATATGTTGTGCTCACTGCATGTGTAATATTTTTAGGTGCAATCATGCATGCGCGCCTTGCATGGGAAATGAGCGATACGCTGCTCACACTCGTTGCTATCCCCAATTTGATTGGTGTACTTATTCTCGCATTCCGCCATCCAAAAGCGCTGAGATTGCGCACAGAATGAATGCATATGAGTGTTGACGCTGCGCAATGAGCATTTATACTGAATTGTCATCTACAGCTTCCGCAGCTTTTCACACTTCACATACCTTGGAGACATCATGTATTTGCGTAGGTATTTGCTAACAATTGCAACACTAGCGGTGCACACTATTAGCTTTTGCCCTGATGCTATACAAACGCCAGGCTTATG
>JAGVMI010000014.1 GCA_020053845.1 Candidatus Babeliales bacterium | reverse complement strand
GCTTTAGCAGCACATATTCGCATGCAAGAACTTGTACGCACATGCGATAAAATAAAAACCGATAGTGCTTCACTTGATACGCAACATCAGGCAACTATTGAGCTCATACAAAAAAACATCAGCGCTTTTGATCTATGCAACACACACCTTGCGCACCTCTTACAGCAACAACAGCAAGCAGTCATTCAGCACCCTGACTATATACACCTGCAGCATGAAGCTTCAGCGATTGAATTATCACTGCGTGATGCAACGCTCTTGATTCATGAGGCAGATCAGCTACGCGTACAGCAGAAAGAGCTCGACGAACGCCTTGCAGTACTCAGTCAATTACAAGAAAAAATACATGCTCAAGATACGCGAGCGAACACTATTAGCCAGCTATGCGCATGGCTTAAGCAGGCGCGCCTCAAGCTGCAATCGTATGAACAGCAATTGCAGCCATTTGTTACACTTGGCAGCGATGAGCATGAATTACAGCAAAAGCTGTACAAACTTAACACAGCACAACAAGACATTGTTGGCCGTAAAGAAAGAGCCCTCGAAAAACGGGGCAGTTTAATTAATGCAGCACATACTATCAAGAATGCTCTTGCTGAATTAAGCGCTCAAGAAAAGCTTATGCGTGATATTGATCAAGATATGCATGACTATCAGGCTATCGCTCAAGCTACAGGAAAAGACGGTTTGCAGGCTTTGCTCATCGAAGAAGCAATTCCAGAAATTGAACAGGAAGCAAATGAGCTGCTTGGTAGGCTCACGAATAATCAAGCGCAGCTTTTTATTGAGTCATTACGTGACTTAAAAAAAGGTGGTACCAAAGAAACGCTGGATATAAAAATATCAGATGCTACAGGCACACGTCCTTATGAAATGTTTTCGGGGGGAGAAGCATTTCGCATTGATTTTGCATTACGTATTGCTATATCAAAGCTTCTTGCACGCAGAGCAGGAACCGCTCTGCGCACGCTCATTATCGATGAAGGCTTTGGCTCCCAAGATGAAGAGGGGCTTGGGTACATAATGGATGCTATCTATAAAATTCAAGATGATTTCGCCAAAGTGATCATCGTATCCCATCTTGCAAGCATGAAAGATCAATTCCCTGTTCATTTCGTCGTTGAAAAAGGACCTTCGGGCAGTAAAGTACACATCATCGAGCAAGGCTAATTATATTGAAGTCTTAATGTGTAGATAAAAAGGAGCTATTGTGATGCACTTCCGGTTTTCCTCACACATAGTTGCGTATAGTTTGCTCAGCTTACTATGTACATCTCATACTACCTACAGCATGTTGACACAAGAAGAAAGAAAACCTCTGCTGGTACAACAAACTGAAAAAGAAGATTGCCAAAGCAAAGTAAAATCTTTCTTTAAAAAGTGCAAAACGCCTATAGCACTAGGAGCAGGGGCTCTCGCTATGCTGGGGCTAAGCGGTGTGATCATTAACCAGGGCATACATGCTTTAAGCCAACTCAACCAACAGTGCTTAGGCTTTGATGAAGGAACTTTTAAAGGAAACTGTGATACGAGTGCAGATTACGAGATGAGTAGCAGTCAAGAGCACGCATGTTATTGCAATAGCTTAGACCAGCAAAGCTTTATAGGAATAGTTGGTGGCTCTTTAATGGCTTCACTTACATTACTTGCCCCACCCTGTTTCTTGCTCGTGTATGCGTGTCGACGCAATAACAAAGAAACTAATAATAGCACGCCAACTACTCAACCCCTCATAAAAATGCACCGCGATGAAAGCAATGTGTAAAACTATTATTTTTTGCTTAATAAGCGCAATGTATGAGCCACGCATTGCGCAGTGCATGGAAAATCCGCAAGAAGAACATCTTGAGAGTAATGAACGCCCCCTCTGATAAGGAGATAAACAATGCTGATCTTTATGCCTGTATTATGTGCATATCTCAGAAAGCTATTTGCAAGCATCATGCTCTTGCTCTTTGTGGGCACCTGTATAGTGTCCCACACACTTATTGCGATGGATAATCATACGGATAATTATCATGACGGAATCAAAGTCACCCCAGACAGCGATAGCGATGATGATATAGTGCCAGATGATGAAAGAGAGCATCTTTTATATCATTCTGAAAGCGACACTGAGCTTGATAATAACGATACGGTAAAAAAAGAGGTAACACACCAACACGATCCGAACCGTGCTGGCCCTCTTCTTCCAGATGATTCTCAAACAAATCGCAGCTGCCTCTGGACTGCAGTTGGCCTAACCGTCGCAAACCTATTTGTAGGTGGAATTGTACTAGCCGAAGCATGCTTATGCTCTGCTGAGCAAAATGGTAGCGCTCTATGCAAAACCTTGCAGCCTACTATATCTCCACTACTTATTGCTTTGGGTGGAACAAACGCGCTCACCATATCAGGCGTTGTAACCAAACGCCTCCATGAGTGGTATACCAGATCACAACCAGCAACCCAGCCTCCTTCAAGTTCAACAGCTCCTACAGCAACAGCATTAGTAGATCAAACAAAGATTATAAATAACACGCAAGGCTCGGGCACCGGTATAAAACCAGAAGATTCCGTAATGATGATATAAACGTATCACCTACTTTAACTTCACCTGTGCTCATCAAAGGACTAGTAATGACTTATTTTTACCTATTGCTCATAAGCACATTGGCTGCATGTAGCTTGCATACGTCCATTGCAGCTATAGAGTCAAACAGCAATGAAAGTGAACGGGCTTTTTTGATTCCATCGCACGCTAATATAAGCAAGAGATGTATTGCGGGCATTACTGCCGTAGC
>JAGVMI010000064.1 GCA_020053845.1 Candidatus Babeliales bacterium | reverse complement strand
GTTGTGTATGCGCTCTATAAAAAGTACACGCAAGAGAATGAGTTTGAGCCGGAAGATGAAAATGCGTTCTCGATGCATAAGTAATCAAGATTTTTATGGCTCACGCACGCAGATAATGCCCTTTTCATCACGCGTAATCATAATAACAGGCACTTTTTTCTCTTTGAGGCGTACGAACTCTTTGATCATATATTTAAATTGAGCTTCATCTGTTTGAAATGGATCACGGTCATCCCCAAACACAAAGGGGTCTAACTCTATCTTGGCCATACCTCCTTCAATATCTACAAAAATAACATTCCCCCCTGTTCCCGACTGCCCTAGATCGATAATATATCTCTTAAGTATATCAAAAGTTCTGCTCACGCCCTCTGCATCGAGTACATCATACAGCGCTCGCATATCTTTTCCTTGCACGTCTTCATCGAGAAACCAACAGTCATCTTCATGCTTAATGATAAGTAATTGCATACTTTACTTTCGCTTCAACATCCTCAGACGCTCTTCACCTATTGGAAACGCAGTCACCAATGATCCATCAGCTTCAAAAATACATTCAACCATCATTCCACCGCTTGTTTTACCAACTATACGATATCGATCTCCCTCTGCAGCTCCTTTTAGCAAAAAATTATCCAAAGCTTCACGAATAACTTTAAGCACTTGAGCCGGTGAGATTTCGTCTGGGAAAATGCTTTTGTTAATCCACTTGCCACCAATTTTGATTTGCATTTCATACGCTCCACCAGGCAAGCTCTGGAAGAATTTTTGCTCAAACCTGTTGAGCTTAAGCCCGCTCATTGTGTGGCATCCACCCAGCTTCTGCATATGCAGATCACCCCAAATAATATGTACTATGGCATCTGCACAAGCATTAAGCTTTATTTCGCAAGCAGTTTCTATTAGTGCAGGCAATGCTTTCGCTTTAACACGTTCACATCGCTGCACATAATGCGACTTTGAAATGTATCCTCGCAGCTTTTTTGCTGCGCTACGTGGATCATTGCCGGCCCAGTCAAGATACGAAAGGCCATACTCTATACCCTCTGCAGCTGCTTGCTCATACGCATGTGGCATGCAACTTAAAGCAGGAGAGGCCTGCTGCGCTCGAGGCATATGCCTCACAAAGTCCGTATGCTTTGCAGCGCCGTGCATGAAAAAGCTGATGGCGCGCAGCAATTTTGCTGTAGCAATCTGCTCAACCAAAGTAGCACTCACCATACGCGCAGCACTATATGCAGATAGCTTCATACTTTCACGGTATATATTTTCTGCTACAGCATACAAAAAGACTGCAGCATCAGTAAGCTGCTGCACTCTTATACTTGCCATAAGCGGCTCATGAAATGTTGCCACATGCAATAATAGGCGCGCTGTATACCAGCTAAGTGCCGCAATGCCCTGAGCAAAATCCTGCAATGTATCAAGAGGATGCGCTAGCAATGATGCTGTTGCGAGCGCACCATCACGAGCTCCATCAATAGCACCCGCTACAAGCGCTGGCACTGTCGATAATGCAGACCAGCAGAAATCAAAACAATTGAATGCAGCCTGATACGTGCGACACTTTGCATAGTAAAGGCCTGCATCATTCACCTGCGCAATACTTTGAGCGAGCCAGTGCATATGCATAAGATGGGGATGCGATACCATCCATGCAGCATGTTCAAGAATAGCGCGCGCTTCTTGATGAAGCGCTATATCAATGCTGTTGCCTTCGCATGCCCGTGTATAAGCAAGTTCTCCGATGGTAAGCGTGCAGCAAAGTTGCTGCGCCTGAGGAGAAAGTACATAATCGCACACAGTGCAATCGTAACTAAGATCGCGTAATGCCTGCTTACGCGCGCAAAGAGCGTTGTGCCAATCCGTATGTTCTTGCGGAATCGCCTGGATGCATTCACCAAGCTCTTCAACTAATACTGCTTTATTCAGTTTTTTGAGGGGATAAGTATGAGCTTGCGTGCATAGAGGCTGCACACGCACTTTATTGTCGCCATAGCAAGTGCTTATGTTTGCACCATCATAGCGCGATTGTTCGACTACTCCATCAGAGTGTGCGCCTACACACAAAAAGAGATGAATAAGCGTGCAAATCAATACACCGCTGCGCTTGAAACGCAAAGCCATGCTGCATCCTACTCTCTTGCTACTTGAAAAAAACTACTCCCGTTGCACTATAATTGAGCAGATGCTCCGAGCGATTCAAGGATTGCACGCTCTGAAAAATGAAATTTGCGCGCGCCAATAATTTGATACTCATCGGGCCCTTTGCCCAAGAGTGCTATAATTGCTCCTGACTGTGCATGAGCGCAAGCAAGCGCAATTGCACGCTCTCTATCAAGCTCTACAAATATTTCACAAGCAGCGTCAGGCATAATCCCTGCTTTCACATCCTTGATGATGGATTGGGGATCCTCACTACGAGAATTATCCTGCGTTATCACTAAGCAATCAGCATACGCAGCCGCAATCCTGCCCATGAGAGGGCGGCGAGAAGCATCACGTTCTCCAGCGGCGCCAAACACTACAATAAGCTG
>JAGVMI010000069.1 GCA_020053845.1 Candidatus Babeliales bacterium | reverse complement strand
TTGATTATATATAACTTTGCGAGGAACATTTTATGTCATCAGTTTTAGCAGCGCCAACGATTTTCACCACTATGGTGATGATAAAAGAAAATTCTATTTTTCTCGTCAAACGGGCGCAAGATGTTGCTCATTTGGGCGGATACTATGCTCTTATTGGTGGAAAGCCTCATGAAAATGAAGCGCTTATAGATTGTGCAATTCGGGAAGCACATGAAGAAGCAGGCGTAGTTATTGAGCCAGCGCAAGTTAGCTTTATGGGCGTTTCGGACATCTTGTTTGAAGGGCGTCACCTTATCGGATTTAATTTCTTTGCACACACCTGGGAAGGCACCCCAACGCGCAATTCACCGCGTGAGCATGAAAGCGCTGAATGGGTAGATTTAAAGCAGCTGCCACAACAGCTAACTCCTGGCACTCGCTTGGCACTCGCATTTCTGCAGAATCAGGATTATCGCTATGTTAAAGCTGGTTGGCCACAATAAGCTCAACGCATGAGCGATACGCATTATCTTTTTACTACACTATTGCTTATAAGGCGCAATGCGGTTTTTCTGTTCAGAGTATCAGAAGGCGCATTGCGCTTGCTAAGTATTAATGTGAAATTGAGTAGTCTACGCGAATAACATTTCCATGAATCTTGATATCGCGAATAGTTAACTTACCTATTTGCTCAGTGTTTTGCACGTGTGTACCATTGCAAGGAACTGCAAAGTCCCCGTACATCACGACGTATATTTTTCCTTCGCTTGGCACATTTTGGGCTAGATGATGAGTAAATGCACCCAGCTCTTGCTTGTCGGCAATCATCACATAGGTTGCCATTTTTTGCTCTATGAGCGCATTGCATTTTGCTTCAAGATGTGAGCGAATATCTTCTTTATTACCTTCAAGAATTGAGCCTTCATAATCTACATGCGCATTGCCATGTGCATGATTATAAGCGATAGGCTCCCAATTGAGGTTGAGCGCATCCACTGCCATATCAATAATGTGTCCGGCAGAATGGATACGGCTATTGAGCAATCGCCTTTGCTCATCAACGCGGCATTCAACACCTGCTTTAGGTGCCAAAGATCCATGAGTGAATCTCCCTATATGGTGCAGTATGCCATCTTTATAGGTAACGCTTTCAACTGCAAATGTTGCTTGGCCATCGGTAATGATGCCCGTATCGCACATTTGCCCGGCAGTGTCGGGGCAGAATGCAGTCTGATCAAGAATGATGCTTGTTTTGCCATCGTTAAGGGTACGAATTTCGACGATGTGTGCAGGAGCAGTGACTAATGTGAAATCATCAAAGCACAGTATAGGAGTTTTCATAACTGATCCTTACTCTACCGTTTTGATTATGCCATCACGTTGTCGTGCACAAGTGGTACACAACTTCTTGCTGTGCAGAATAGCATATGAGTGAAGGTTGTTACTAGTTCAGTGCGTAACTAGTTTTGATGTTGACGCTCATGAGCAAGGAGCCACTTTTTGCGTTCAAGCCCTGCATTGTATCCGCCAAGTGATCCATCATGCCTGATAACGCGATGACACGGAACAACAATGATGAAAGGGTTATGAGCGTTTGCTTGCGCAGCGGCACGACATGCTCGTGGATTTTGCAATGCATATGCAAGCTGCGTGTAGCTTATTGTATGCGCATACGGAACTTCTTTGAGCTTTTGCCATGCAGCCATATGAAACTGAGGGCCCCACAAAGCGCAGGGTATAGAAAACTGTTGGAGTCTGCCCGCAAGATAAGCAGCTAATTCTTCTTCAAGCTTTGCAAGTAGAGCTGAACTGCCTTCAGCAATACGAGCGTCATATGTTCTTGTCAATCGATCAAGTACTCTCTGCGGTTGTGGCTGATCAGTGAATTGTAGCACATACAGTGCATGGTCGTCTGCTACGGCAAAAAGTGTTCCTAGTGGTGTTTGAATGAGTTTGGAAGTGAACATAATATGCATAGGGTGCGCTTGAGATTTGTGTGCTTATAATAGGGATTAGTATAGATAACAGATATCGAAAAGTTAAGAGCGCAGGAGTGAGTATGCTCGTTTGTAGGGCGAAACGCTATTTACGCGAATCCACTTGCTCAGCGGCCATTCTTTGCCTGATTTTAAGCGGCACCAGTGCCACACGCCAAGCTTATCAAGATTTCCTGACTTGTATTCACATTCGGTTATTTCAATGACGCGGTCAACAGTGTTTTTAAATGTTTTCATGAGTTTTGCGCGTGGTGTATTTGCATACTCTGTGTAAAAATGCTGTGCAAGGCCTGCGTAATTCCATGTGGTAAATCCTGCTCCAGGCATGATTACCGCATCGCAAGTAAGTCCAGCTTCATACCACGTAATGAGTAATGATCCCCACCCGATTTGGTATGCCACAATATCAGCAGGACTTACTTTGCCGCCGGTACCTGAGCATGTTTTTTGTCTGAATTGTCTTTCAGGCAGCTCATTAAGTGTTAGCACAAGTTTACAGTAAGCAGAGTATATCTCTTTACTCAATGGTGCATATAAGGCAGGGGTATTGTCTTGAAATGCCATGATTGGCCTTTGGGTACGTGTATAGTAACTTATTAGTTGCATACCATGATAGGTGATAATCTGTACAGTGCTCACTAAAGCGAGTAAGCCAGTGCTTATGCATGATAAAAAGTTATTTATTGGGATAGTAGTAGCAGTGTGTGTGGTGCTCGTAGGCGTTAGCTTTCGATGCCCGCAGTCGTCTGCGGCAGATGCAATTCGTCTTGGTGATTGCAGATCGCAGCATGTGTGGGTCTATCTATGTGGACTTACCTCTGATTTTAATGACACAAAAGAAAAGCAGCATCGCGCACTTCTTGAAAGGCTTGGTAACAAGCTTAATATCTGCTTTATAGCCCTAAAGCCGACCCATCGATGTGCACAGTATCATGACATGTTATGTTGGCCTCATGAGTCAGACGAAGAAGTACTCAATACTTATAGGGAGATCCGTGAGCGCGTGGGTAAAACCCGTGTGCAGGGGTACATTGGATTCTCAAACGGCGGTTTTTTTCTCAATAGACTTGTGCAAATGGTAGAGGTTGGGATACCAATTATTTCCATAGGCTCTGCAGGCTATCTTAGTCATGCACCGTATGATAACACACTCTATTTGCTCGTAGGCCGACAAGATCCCCTATATCAAACTCATGCGATACCTTTTTATGAGCAACTTGCGGGTTCACGTATAGTGACTTACTTTATGCCTTACAATAGTGGACATGAACTTGAAATGGGATCGCTAGAGGCTGCGCTGCGCAGTATTAGCGCGCTGAGCAATGAGTTTGCTAGCATATAATTAATGAGCAGGTGGTTAAATGAATTTTCCTTATACTTTGATAGATCTTACGCATACTCTCGATAAAGATATTCCTGCTTGGGATGATGGCTGCGCTTTTGAAACACAGGTGAAGTTCGATTATGCTGACTGTGAGGGCGATGTTACATTTCGTGTACAGAATTTTAGCATGTATGCATGTGCTGGAACACATATGGATGTTGCATCGCACTGCGTTCCTGGGGGGACTGAAGTAGATGCCATCCCACTCAATGAACTGATTGCTCCCTGTGTTGTTATTGACGTATCTGCTCAAGCGCATGACACTTATTTAGTGCAGCGATCAGATATTGAGCATTTTGAGAGCTTGCATGGGAAAATACAGCAGCATGCTCTGGTAATGATCAAAACAGGATGGAGCAGATTTTGGCCAGATGCATTGCGCTATCGTAACAACTATGTATTTCCTACTATTTCAGGAGATGCTGCGCAGTTGCTCATAGATCGCGGCGTGCGTGGCATTGGTATTGATACGCATTCGCCCGATAGACCAGGCAGCGGATTCGTAGTGCATAAAATAGTACTTGGTGCCGGCGCTTATATCATTGAGAATGTTGCTCATTTGGACAAGCTTCCTGCTGTTGGAAGTATAGTTCTTGTAGTACCCTTAAAAATACGAGGGGCAACAGAATCACCTGTTCGCTTAATAGGGTTTATTAAATCTAAATCGTAAATGGTTGGTGAGGTAGGAAGGTTTATCTATGTCGCACTATATATATGTTGCTATAGCGCTTATTATTATTGCCTGGCTTGCATGGCGGTGGTATTCGACAAAACACAATTTACCGTGCCCTGCTTGGCTTTCATGGATGGTAGAACTTGATAATCCATTTGCTCGTGCACATAAGGCAAGCGAAATTATAGCTTCCCTTCCTTTGAACCATGGTATGAAAGTTTTGGATATTGGATGTGGCCCAGGAAGAGTGCTTGTGCCTCTTGCTCAAAAAATTGCTCAAGTGAATGGACATGCTACCGGGCTTGATGTGCAAGCAGAGATGTTACAGAAAGCATCATTAAAAGCCCAAAAACTGCATGTTAATAATGTTGATTTCATTAAAGGTAATATAGATCAAGTCCCTTTAGAGCAACATTATGATGTTGTTTTGATGATCTGTGTACTGGGGGAAATCCCTGGGGCTCAGCATGAATCAGTAATGCGCAAAGTTGCAGCACACGTAAAACCCGATGGTATTATCTCCATAACAGAAACAGTTTTTGATCCTCATTTTCAGAAGCGGAAAAATGTTGCTTGTTTAATGGAGCGTGTAGGCTTTACGCAGGTGAAACAGGTGGGCAACTGGTTTGCCTATACAGCGCATTTTAAAAAAAAGCACATATAGCGAATAATTAGATATTCTATGGTAGATACATTTCTAAATTGGCTCTCTCACTGGGATGCCATAGCAGCACTAATGGCTGCATTAATTACTTTTATTGGGTTGGGCGTTTGCAGCTTTGCTTCGCGCTACATGAAAGGTGATACTACATATCGTCTCTTTTTTGTGCGGCTTATTCTGCTAATCACTTCACTTTGCGTTATGGTGAGTGCGGATAATGTTATCTTACTGTTGGTCGCGTGGAGCTTGAGCAACGCTCTTTTAGTGCGCCTCATGATTCATAAGTCAAGCTGGAAGGCAGCCCAAACTTCCGGAGTGCTTGCTGCAAGGAACTATCTACTCAGTACATGCTTCATGGCATCTGGATTTGCACTACTGTACGTGATTACTCATCACACAAGCGTAAATGCTATAGTGCATCACGCTACTTCATCGGAGCTCATGTTGCCTGCATTAATACTTATATTACTTGCAGCAATGGCTCAATCAGCTATTTGGCCATTTCATCGATGGCTTCTTAGTTCGCTCAATTCTCCCACGCCTGTTTCTGCAATTATGCATGCTGGTTTAGTTAACGGAGGCGGATTTTTGCTTGTGCGTTTTGCGCCACTCTATTTGCGCTATCCTACACTACTTGCCTTCATATTCTGTATAGGCATTATGACTGCTTTATGTGGCACATTATGGAAGCTTATGCAAAGTGATGTGAAGCGTATGCTTGCGTGCTCTACTCTGGGGCAGATGGGATTCATGCTTGCGCAATGCGGACTGGGATTGTTTCCTGCCGCAGTAGCACATTTGTTGTGGCATGGCATGTTTAAAGCATATCTTTTTCTTGAAAGTGGCAGCGCTGCTCAAGAAAAGCGATTTGATCTTGGCTATCCGCCAAAGCTATTAGCTTTTATGGGAGCATTGCTTTGCGGGTTTGCAGGTAGTGTTGCCTTTGATTACATAACTCTTAATTCGTGGGTTGCGGGCGATAGTAGTTTGGTGTTGGTAGTTGTATCCTTCATTGCTGCTAGTCAGTTTGCATTACCTCTACTGCGTTTTAACACCGTGCAGAACTTGCCTATTGCATTGGTTTGTACTGTGGCAGTCGGATTATTTTATGGATTTAGTGTGCACGTAGTTGCAGTAATAATGCATCCGATGGGGCTTATGCAACCCCAACCACTTACTTATGTGCATATTGTGGGAATTATTGCTTTAGGAGCCACCTGGCTTGCACTGCTATTTTTCCGCCATCGCGCAAAAACTAGCAATCTACCTTCGTGGATGCTCAAGGGCTACGTGACGGCGCTTAACGCCAGTCAGCCGCATTCTTCTACGGTAACCGCACATCGCAACCACTACCAGTATTTATGAGATAGTTATGGACCAATTGCATATGCACACAGTAAATCACGATGGGGCGCATTATGATACACATTACATACAAGATGTAATTGCTCAAAGTTTCAAAAATAGTGCTCCTTTCTGGCCGCTTAAAAATCTCATAGCCGTGAATCCACTTCAGGGATTGGAGCACTTGCCGATAGAACAAGCGCTCGCATTAGCGAATGCTTATTTTCAGCAAAAAGATTTACCAGCCCGCATGTATGCAGTGAACTGTGAAACTATAAAGTGGCTGCAGGTGTATTGCGATGATGGTCAGGCTACTTTACCAATGCCTCTCAGGCATCATGGCATGTACACATCATGGCGGCAGCTTGCTGTATATGATGCGAGGTTACATAAGCATGATAAGCAAAAACAGACGTTTTTGCGTGAGCTCCCTCAAGCAGCAGAAGAGGCAATAGCGCAATGCCTAGAGTATTTGCGTATTGCCAAAGAAGAGCATGTGCAGTTTTTAACGCTCATGCTTACTACACTTCCAGGATGGTCATCGCATGTTGCGTATCGTACAAAGTGGGCAAGGGCTGATGAGAGCAATCTGTATCCTATGCGCCAGGAAGATTATGTGGCCATTCGTTTGATTATCAGTACGTTACTGTGGCCGAAAGCCAAAGAGCTTCTTGATTGGCACAAAAAAGCAGTTGTAGGCTCTCAATCTGCAAACACTGCTTTAGTAAAAATGGAGATAGCAGAAAAAGCGTATCGAACTCGACTGCTGCAAAAATTGGCGACACAAGCCATCAGCGCATCACACACTCCTGCTGCACAACTCATTTTTTGTATTGATGTGCGCTCAGAGCAATTCCGCAAAAGTCTTGAATCAACGGGTGATTATCAAACGTTAGGCTTTGCTGGTTTTTTTGGCATACCGGCTCAAATCACTAATGTAATTACGCACGAATCATATGCCTCTTGTCCCGTGCTTATTTCGCCAAAGCATACAGTGAAAGAGTCTCCCTGCTCTCCTCAAGCATGTGAGAATGATAAAAAAGGATATGAGCGCCTTGTTACGCTCAAGCGCATCTATCAGTCAGTTAAATATGCATTTACTACGCCTTTTGCAGTGGTAGAAAGTATCGGGATCTTAAGTGGCGTATGGATGGCAATACGCAGTCTAATGCCACGAGCGGCCGCTCATATTAAAATTGCTGCTGTTGAGGCTGTGCGCAAAACTCAAGAGCTCGAGCTTAAGCTTGATGCGATACCTTTGCCAGATCAGTGTTCATATGCACTCCAGGCGCTTACCATGATGGGGCTTACTAATAATATTGCTCCACTTGTAGTAGTATGTGGCCATGGAAGCACGACGCAAAACAATGCCTATGAAACGGCACTTGATTGTGGTGCATGCGGTGGGCGTCATGGAGGCGGCAGTTCCCGTATTCTTGCGGCAATTTTAAATCAAAAAGAAGTCAGGGCGCATCTTATTCAAAACGGCATTTGTATACCGCAAGCCACCCGTTTTATTGCTGCAGAGCACAACACTACTACAGATGAAGTAACGCTGTATAATGCTCCGGACCTGTCTGAAATCCACGCACTGCGCGCACATTTGCAACAAGCGCGTACTATCAACTGTCAGAAACGACTTGAAAAGATGGAGATACACGAACAAGCACTCCGCGCTGTTTCTGATGCATGGGTGCGTGCGCACGATTGGGCGCAAGTAAGGCCGGAATGGGGCCTCGCGCGTAACACTGCTTTTATAGTAGGGCCTCGGGATCTTACCGCATCGCTTGATCTTGAAGGGCGGTGTTTCTTGCATTCTTATGATTACAAAAAAGATCCGCAAGGCACTTATCTTACTGGTATTCTTACAGCGCCGATGGTGGTTGGGCAGTGGATAAATACGCAATATCTCTTTTCAACACTGGATAATGTTGCCTATGGCGCCGGCAGTAAAATTACTCTCAATATCACGGGCAAACTTGGCGTTATGCAGGGCAACGCAAGTGATTTGATGACTGGCTTGCCACTGCAATCAGTGTATAGCAGTGATACGCAGGCTTATCATGAAGCCCAGCGCCTTTTGACGGTAGTTTTTGCACCACAAGCTTTGCTTGATACTATCATTCAAGCACAACCGGTATTGCGGAAATTATTGGGCAATGGATGGGCACAGCTGGTATGCATGCAGCCAGATGATCGTACCATGTATTTGCTCAATAGAGATTTTACCTGGCAGCACATAGAGTAAAAAGCTCAGTTTAGTGCTGTGGAACAGGCAAAAAAGAATGCAGCAGAGAAAGGATGCGCGTTTTATGTTTCTCGCGCTCTACATGCCATGCAGCATGTACCATCTCGCGACCGAGCTCAGGATGTTTCTCAGCTAAATTTTGCACAAAATTGATATAAGCCCATTCTGTTTTCGCAGCAGCGGGATTTTTTAATCTTCGCTCGTATTCCGATTGCCACATATCTGCAAAATCTTGGTATGTGGGGGGTTTGCCTTGCATCCATTGCTCGTTAAGCCAATCAATGCCAAATGCTGTGAAGTGAAAATGGCTGCCAATAAGCTTTTTAAAAAATAAGCGTGTTGCCAGATCATTTTTGTAATTGCCCTTGAGCATGCGTGCATCAGGCTTCAATGTGACTTGCATTCCTCGTGGAGCGCATGATACGCGGGGAAACTGAGCACATTCTATCTTTTTGCCTGTTTCTATAAATGTAATAATGCGTTGGATTAGCTCTAATTTCTTACCTTTTTCAGAAAGATGGAGCTGATGAGCAAGTGATTTCAATTCTTCTACATGCAAGAAATAGAGACTTTCTTGCAGCTGATTCAGCTGATCTTTATTGAGTGCATGTGTAGTATGAGACATTGCTAATTCCCTAAAGTGTCGCTAAGCAGCTATTTCTACTGCTTGTGATATATTTTTTGGATGATGCCATCAATACAAGGTTTCTCTTCTATTAATGTGAAATCATCGTAAAACAATTCTAAAGCAATGCCCTTGCCTAGTTTTGTGGGCATAATGGTGATAATACACTCATCAATAAGCTTAAGCTGAGCAAAAGATTTGGTAAGTTGTGCTCCGCCTAAAAGCCACAAAGTGGCATTACTATGTTGAGCATTCAGTTGCTGTATAAATGCCGCAGGATCACCGTGCACGAAATGTATGCTTTCATGCACTTTTACCAGTGGTATTTCTGAAAATACATATGTTGTTTTATCTGGCCATGCCCACTGCCCAAAGCTAATGATCTGCTCATAAGAGTTTTTCCCCATCACAATACCTGAGATACGTGATAGCAAAACCTTAAAGCCAACAGTGTCAGCTTCATCAGGGGTGCTTGGCAGCCAATCAACATTGCCGTGTTCATCGGCAATAAAGCCATCTGCACTCGTTGCGATGTAGAGAATTACGGTAATCATAATAAGCGTATCCTTATTGTTCTTATTTCAATACTGGGCCTTAAACTGAAATAAGTCATGCATTTGAGTGTTCTTATTTCATTTTAGAGGTGCGCATTGAAATAACGGGCGCCTAAAACAGAGCTTATTTCAGTGCGCATGGCTTTTAAAAACCTGGAGTGCACGCAAATCGGATTCAGCTTAACTGTTCTGTGTAGGAATAAAGGACGAGATACATAAGATAATAGAGAAAAGAAATCTGGAGGAGAGAGAGGGATTCGAACCCTCGATCCCTTTCAGGATAACGGTTTTCAAGACCGTCGCAATCGACCACTCTGCCATCTCTCCACGCGTGGGAATTTAAGTGGTGCGCCCGAGAGGAGTCGAACCTCTAACCTTCAGATCCGTAGTCTGACGCTCTATCCAATTGAGCTACGGGCGCATCGTCGTATGTAAGTCTCAGAATAAGCTTCAGGTATCTGGTGGAGAGAGAGGGATTCGAACCCTCGCGTCCGATTTCTCGAACCCTCGCTTAGCAGGCGAGTGCTTTAAGCCGCTCAGCCATCTCTCCAGTTCCATAAGCTACAAAAAGGATAAAGTCATTTGTTATTTTATGCAAGCGCAAATAGGCAAATTTATCCTGTTGAGTGATACTTTTGTTGTATGCATATGTACATAGCGATCCTTTAGGGTACCCTAGTAGGGGACTAGTGATAACACCATTTAGCGCATCCAGACGCAACGCGAAGGGTAATGCAATGGCATATGTACTCACGGTTAAGGTGGTTCCAGGCTCAGGGCGCAGTGATTGCAAACTTGATAAAAATGGAACACTTAAAATATATCTCAAAAGCCAGGCTGAGGGCGGCAGAGCAAATGAAGAGTTGCTCAAAATGCTTGCAAAGGCCTTACAGGTGCCGTATGGCGCGCTTAATATTATGACGGGAGCCACTTCGCGCACCAAAATGATTAAGATTGATGCCAGCATTACGCATGCACAGGTACTTGCCTGTTTGGGGATAGAAAAGCAGATAGAGCTTTTTAAGCAATGATACAGCAAAAGGGGGACGTATGCCGCGGTATGCATGGCGTGCTGTTGATATTGTAGGGACTACCCATCGCGGGATACTATACGCACGCTCGTATGAGCATCTTGATCAGCGACTTTTTGAACGGCGTCTTGCGCTATTGGGCGCAAAACGATGCCGCATGATTTTGAGCTTGTTGCGTCCGATTGAAGGTGTGGATGAGATGATGCGGCAGCTAGCGGTGCTTGTAAGTGCTGGTATATTGTTGCCCGATGCGCTCAGAATTATTGCAGATCAGCTTACCAATCATCGCTTGCAGGATGTGGTGCATGCGGTGGGCGATCAGGTGCAAGAAGGTGTGGCGCTGAGCTGTGCACTCGAGCAGTATCCTATGCTTTTTCCTCCTATTGCTATTTCACTCATTCGTGCAGGCGAAGAATCAGGAACGTTAACGCAGGCTTTAAGCGCATTGAGCGATTATCTTGATGCAGACAAATCATTCAAGCGAGCGGTGCGTTCATCCCTTGCATTGCCTATGGTGACGCTTTCACTTTTTCTTGTAATAGCGAGTGTTATTTTTGTGTTTGTAATTCCGCAGTTTGCGCATCTTTTTGCTGCAGTGGGCAAAGATATGCCGCCTTTAACGCGCACATTACTTACGCTGAGCGATTGTATGCGGAGCACCACTTTTACAGCTGGTGCGATTATTGTTCTTTTGGCAACGCTATTTTTAGTGAGAATGTCGCGTATTGCGTATGTAGGGCATGTAATTATGCGCTGTGCAATGAAATTACCTATAGTCGGCTCTCTCATTATCAAAAGGCAGCTATATCAGTGTTTTGAAGCGCTTGCGTTGCTCACTGGCAGGGGCATGCCACTTGTATCAGCGTTATCGCTTGTTACTGATACCGCGCATAATCCCGTATTTCACAAGCATCTTGCACGCATTACCGATTTGGTTATGCATGGATATGCATTGAGTGAAGCGATGTTGTACGTATCTCCTCACTATTTTTCCCAAGATGCTGTAGCGATGATTATGGTGGGTGAAGAATCCGGAAAGCTTGCACAAACACTCAAGCAACTTGCATATGTGTATCGCATGCGCACAGATCGACAGCTTGCGCAGATCACACTGTGGGTGCAGCCAGTACTCATGCTTGTTCTTGCGCTTTTTGTGATCATGCTTGTGGTTGCAGTGTACGGGCCGCTGTGTAACTTTGCTGACATCGTGTAACAAAACGCATAAGTTTGCTTACTATTTGTTTTCTGTATACTAACCTACTGGGTTAAGTTATTACACCTATACGCCGGCAACAAGCAGCTTAGGGGGTATGCAGTTTATGAATTTCTTCTTAGATTTTGTTTCTTCTCGTGCATTACGCTTTGCGTGTGGATTACTGGTGGGGCTTAATTCATTAGTACCGTGCGCGTATGCAGTTACAGCACAAGACAAAAATCCAAGTTTGTATACACGCGCAGTTACTAAAATTAAAGAGCAATTTACACCAGCTCCTGTCGTAAGAAATACAAAGCCACGTGTAGCGCTTAGCAAATACGAACATTTTGCGAAACTAACTCGTGCACAAGCAGCAGTAAAAGACGAAATGCTTTTGGATCTCACGGTTCCTATTATTGGCTCAAATGAATGGCACGAATTGCAAATTGACTGGCTTTTTGATGTGCTCGATAGGGCGCAGACAACTTTTGGTGAATGCGCGCTACGTCAGCTGCTTTTTCCGCTTGATGATCTTCAAGAGATTCAACGTCGCCAAGCAATGGTTAAAATGCTTGTAGAAGATGATGCATATTATTTTCAGGTAAAAGAGGCGCTTGGCCGTATTTACGAATCTGAAGATGACGTGCTTGCTTATTGGGGCGAAAGCGATGCATTAGCTGCGCAAGCTGCGAGCATTTACTATCGCTTAT
>JAGVMI010000050.1 GCA_020053845.1 Candidatus Babeliales bacterium | reverse complement strand
ATCCGCTTTCAAGCACCGATACCTGAGTATTGGTTGCCTTGCCAAGCGATTCGCTCATGCGCTCTGCGAGCCCTTTAGCATCGCTGCTAAACTCTTTCACACGCACCAGGATTTCATCCGGACCAAACTCACGGGTAACTGCACCATGCCAGCCCTCTTTTTCAAGAGCCGTGCGCAACTGCGCAGATCCCATAGGCTTATCGAATTTGAGGAGTACCTGTGTACCGCCCTCAAAGTCAACGCTGTAGGTGAACGCATGCCCGTACGTATGTCTCTTATAAAAGTAGAGCCCTATTGACCCCGCAAAAATGAGAAACGACAAAAAGGCCGTTAGACGCTGGTACTTTAGAACATCTATCATGGAAACTCTCCGCCTACACAGATTTGATGTGTATATACTCCAGATTTATCTTAGCTTTTCTACCAAGATTCACTGAGTTAGGCAAGCTTTACGCTTGCTCTGCGCGGCGATAAAGATGTTTGCTACTCGGACTGAACAACTGATACATAGCGACGGCCATGTGGACCATAGTGGAACTTCACCACACCTGCGCCAACCGCAAAGAGGGTATCATCTCCGCCACGACGCACACAAACACCAGGATGGATACGTGTACCACGCTGTCTGACGATGATTTCACCACCGGTTACTTCGTTGCCATCAAAAAGCTTAACGCCCAAACGTTTGCTATGGCTATCACGACCATTCGAGGTAGATCCACCAGATTTACTAGTTGCCATGGGGGGAATCCTTTAAGGGTACTCATCCGCCTTGATCGAGGAGAACTCCTCGTCTAGGCCATTACTATTTATTGTTATTTCTTGAAAAATTGGTCGCTTTAGAATCGACCGTTGACTCTCCCTATTATGCCGCGCTCCCCAGCTAAAGTCAAACCTGATACTTCCAATATAAGCCCCTATTTGTTGACAAAGTAGAACTGTATGCTAGATTAATGCCTGTTGAAAGAGTGCTTCTCTAAAGTAAGTACTCAGGTTGCGGGAATAGCTCAGTTGGTAGAGCGTTGCCTTGCCATGGCAAAGGTCGCGGGTTCGAGTCCCGTTTCCCGCTCCAAAATTATACCCTCCCCTCGCCTTGTAATCTTGTGAATTGCTCGTGAGCTTGTTACAATCACCCCATAGTTTATCATTTACACTCACACCTGCCCCCAAGCGCGCGGATTCGCTGTGAGGACCCTCGATTTGTTCAGAAAATAGGTTTACATTTTTCAGGATATGTTCGTATGAAATCAATTGTGGAAGAAGCTTCCTCTATAGCAAAAGCAGTTGAAAAAGGCTGGGTACGTGCTGGAAAACCACAAGAGTTCTCCGTCAAAATTTTCGAAGAGCCAGAGAAAAATTTCTTTGGGCTAACTACCAAGCCTGCAAAAATTGCTATCGTATTTGCACAAGCTCCAAGCGCGGCAAAGCCTGCTCATGAAAAAGATCACGGGCAAAGACGCCAAAGCCGCGATACTGAGCGCCGACCATCTACGCATGAAGCACGTGGTCAGGAACGCCGCGAGCGTCATCACGATCGCCGAGATGATCGCCAGGATGATCGTCAAGAACGCCGCCATGAACGCCCTGATCGTCAGGACCGTCCTGAGCGTCAGGAACGTCAAGAGCGCCATGGCCGTCAAGATCGTCGCCCCGCACGCGAACACCAAGATCAACAGCCGCGCGAACAGCGCGACCGCGATAGAAGTGAGCACCGCGAACAGCGCCCTCACGATCGCGAGCAAAACAATCAGCAAGCTCCTCGTCAGCAGCACGCAGAATCAAGCAGAACCTGGGAACAACCCGCAGTAGCATTTGCGCAAACCTGGATTACCGAGTGCCTCACTCATCTTGGATTGCCTAACGTAACTGCACAGCTCACCCCATCAGGCAACGCGCTAACTATTCAACTGGGCTCTCCTATTGCTGATAACAGCAAAAATGAACGCTTTTTCTTGAGCAGCTTATCGCACTTGCTTTCTGAAGCTTTGCGTACTCAACTCAAGGTTGATATGCGCGGACTGAGAATCATTATTCACAGCAATTAAGTACTTATGCTTCAAGCCCACGACGAAGAACCAATCATAGCGCAATGCACGCCAAGCGGCTCGGGAGCCATAGCTCTCTTGCGCCTGAGTGGCGTCGGGGCTGTTGCTATAGCTGATGCATTGAGTGCGCTACCCTCCGGCAAAAAATTGTCTGAGGCCTCAACGCATACTGTCCACTTTGGGTACGTTGTTGATCGCCAGCGCGTGCATATTGATCAGGTGCTTTTTCTACTTATGCGTGCTCCGCATACTTTCACTGGGCAAGATACTGTTGAAATTACCTGCCACAATAATGCTTTTATTATTCAAGCAATTATTGGTGAAGCAATTTCCCATGGCGCACGTGTCGCGCAGCCCGGAGAATTCAGCAAGCGCGCAGTGGTGAATGAAAAAATAGACTTGCTACAAGCAGAAGCTATCAACGAGCTTATTCATGCAAATACACAGCACGCACTCAAGCAATCTCTTGCTCAGCTTAAGGGTACGTTATCTTCCTTTGTAGCGGACATTGAACAAGAATTAGTACGCGCACTCGCTCTATCTGAAGCAAGCTTTGAATTTTTGGATGAAGAATATCTGGAGTTTGGCGCACAAATACGCGCTATTGTTACTCACGTGCGCGACGCCATTATCACCATCAAAAAGCAATTCAATGAGCAATCACGCATTCGCGAAGGCTTGCGCATTGCGCTCGTAGGCTCAGTGAATGCAGGAAAGTCTTCTTTATTCAATGCTCTTTTGGGAGCCGATCGCGCTATTGTAACGCCTATTGCGGGCACTACACGTGATGTTATTGAAGCAGGCGTGTATCGTAATGGCAACTATTGGACGCTGGTCGACACCGCCGGTATTCGCGAAACAGATGATATCATTGAGCAAGAAGGGATACGCAGATCATTTGATGAAGCGCACCGCGCTGATATCATTTTGGCGGCTCTTGATAGCTCACGCCCACTTACAAACCAAGAACAAACATTTTATGAGCAGCTCGCCAGCACCTATGGCACTAAAGCCATTATTGTGCTCACTAAAAGCGATACTCAAGCTCATACTCAATTTCCCGCTCTTGCAGGAAAGCATACGCTAGAAGTCTCGACAGTTACGAGCCACAATATGCCTGCACTTGAAGAGCTCATAGAGCATATGATCGGCGAACTTCTGGGCGCACAACAGTCTTGTGCTTTTTTGCTTAACAAGCGCCACTTTTCTATTTTGCTTACCGTTGAGCAAAAATTAGAGGAACTTGACGCTCTTTTACATGCATCTCGTGTACCTTATGAATTAGTTTCGTACCATCTTAACGATCTCCTTGCTACACTATGTGAACTAACAGGAAAATCGGTGAGTGAGCGAGGCATGGATGCAGTATTTAGAGAGTTTTGCGTAGGCAAGTGAGGGCATTGGAAACATGAAAAAAGTTATCATCCTGACAAGCAGCGGTGGCAGAGGGCATTTATCAGTAAGCAAGGCACTCAGAAGCTATCTTGAAAAAGATTACTCGGTAAAAAAAGTATTTTTCTTTGCCGATGTGCTTAAATCATTCGATCTTGCTCAGCTTATTACACTTGGCAAGTACACAGGCGAAGATCTGTACAATATATTGCTACGTCGCAAGCACTATCGCCTGCTCAATATGTTTTATACTATCGGCAACTGGTATTTTGGGTTCATCCAAAAACGTGTCGGCAATGCTGCTAAGCACTATCTTGAAAAAGAAAAGCCCGATCTTGTTATTTCAGTAATTCCTATTGCCAATGAGCCCATTGCTGCAGCGGCACGCGCGCTCAATATTCCCTGTCTGATTATTCCTACTGATCTTGATAATCGCACCTTCATTCAAGGCATGCGCCCCCCTTATGCGCCTAACTTTCAGTACACGTTGCCGTTTGGCGATAGCGATGTACGCCGCACTATTGAACCTGCACACATTCCTGCTGCGCAAGTAAGCGTTACAGGATTTGTAGTGCGCCAATCATTTTTTGAGCCTAAAGATCATGCGGCTATAAAAGAGACATACAACATTTATGAAAACAAGCCTGTGGTACTTGTGATGCTGGGCGGCTTGGGATCTGAAGATCTTGTTCCCTTCGCTCAACAGCTTGCAGCACTTCCTATTCCTGCACATTTTATTTTTTGCATTGGCAAGCATGAGGCAATTCGCTCAACGCTTGAAGCAATCCCATTTCCCGCAAAAATTACTCGTTCTATTATCGGATTCACGGAACATATCAGTGATTTAATGGCAGTTTCTGATGTATGCATTACCAAATCGGGATCTGTAAGTGTATGCGAAGCATTGCGTATGCGTGTGCCCCTTATTCTTGACGCTACATCGGGAGTACTCGCGTGGGAGGCATTCAACCATCGCTTCATTCAAAAGCGACACCTTGGCCTCATCGTGCGCTGCCATCATGATCTAGTATCAACAGTAATGAAACTGCTGGGCAACAGCGAGCGCCTGAGAGAGATTAAAAAAAATCTGCTTGGATTAGAGCAGCGCGATCCTCGTGTATGCATACCAGAGCTTATAAGAAGCATGCTAGGCCAATAGCACGCGAGCAACAAACCAAGCGCACTCCGCCAAAATTTGATCTTGCATTCTTCTTCATGGTAGGATCCCTACCAACCAGTTCAAAAAAAGAACAGTAGTTATAGTGTGTTAAAATCACACGATAAAAAAGGAAAGGGTCTCCCTGTGAAGCGCATTCGATGCAGATCCCGTGGCGCGTCGTTCCATACGATGCTTATGCAGTACTCCATTTTGGCTCTTTTTATAACCCTTAGTAGCAACATACGTGCGCAGCAAGGCAATTGCATACTCCCTACCGATAGCTTCGTATGCACAGCAAAAGCTGCTACTCTTCCTGAAAGCGTGTGGGCTATTGAAGATACTATCCAAGCAGTAGTCGGCGGCGGCACCAATGTTGCCGGGCCATCTTTCGATCAAGTACACATCATTGATCAAAATTCCATTCCTTTTATTATTGAAGAATCTGGCCGCTATAAGCTGTGCCAAGATATCACTGCGCCATCAGGCGGCAACTTTGCTATTCAAATCCGTACCACCAACGTACACCTTGACTTGGATGGACACACCGTTACCAAAGCTGCCCACGCAGGCACATCAACACGCCAAGTAATTGATATTAATGGTGCAAATGGCGTTGTGGTAGAAAATGGCATCATTGCAATTGAATTCAGCCCACAGCTTAATGCTGCTTCTACCATGAATGGCGTGCGCTCGCTCAACTCGCAAAGCGTAGTGATTCGCAATCTCATGATTGCAGGCATCAATACTGATATCTTCAATCTTCCTGCAGGATACACGGAAAACGCGGTGCGCATAGCGCAATCAAATAGCGTTACCGTGCAAGATGTACAAACACGCGCAATGAACTACTCGGTAAACGTATCCAACTCAAGTGCTGTTGAAGTTTCGCATGTGAACTCCATTGCGGTACGCCAAGCTGTGTTTAACGGAATCACCTCAAGCAGCTTGTATGTACATGATACGCAAGGCCAATTTATCGGCCAAGCAGGCTACTTTGTATCGCAATGTACCTCAGTACTCTTTAAAAACTGTATTGCAGAAACATCAAACTTCAACGGCTTTCATGTAGCAGCATCAAGCTTTGCGTATGCAGTAGGATGCGATGCAATTGCATGCGGCCAATCAAGCTCGCCAGGCGGCACATGCTATGCAGGCTTTTTCTTTGATGGCCAATCAACTTTCTTTGGCGCAATCGATTGCGCTGCAAGTGGCTGCCCTGGATTTGGCTTTAACTTGCAAGCAGATGGCACCGTATATCGCAGCACCGCTACGATGTGTGGAGGCGGCTGCGGCACAGCAGGCGATGGATTTATTTCAAGCGTACCTGCATGCTGGTTCTCAAATAATCTCTCAGATCAAAATGCATCTGCAGGCACTGATTTTACCAACGTTAACTCGCTACTTGTCGCACAGTCATCAGACCTCGATGGCTCAAATGATGCCCGCCCACGTTTCTGGCACAACGTGAATCGATAAAAATACATTGATAGTTCTAGATTAAAAGGATGAGTCGTGAAAAGAGATATACTTGCGCCCCTGAGTGCATATGCAAGCGGAGTAATCCGCTTGGCATTTGTGGGCATGCTCATAACCACGGTACATACCTGCTTGCCATTTCAAACTCCCTGCATACCAAAAGCAGCAACGCCTGGCGTAGACTCTGTATGGGTTATTACTGATCGCGTACAAGCAGTAGTTGCCGGAGCAAATCAATTTATTATTTCGCAAAATCTTCTTGAGGCTAATTTTGGCCTCACGATAACCCAGCCCGGCAAATATATTTTATGTGAAGATGTATTTAATAATGGCTTTGGCTCTGGCGGAAACGGAGGAGCCGTTATATTCATCAATAGCGACAACGTTATTCTTGATTTAAATGGCTATAGCATACAGCAACTTGGGCAGCTTACCCTTGAAGCCTATGGCATTCGTATCGCATCAGGCGTTTCCAATGTGGTGATTCAAAATGGCATAATCAACATCATCGAGAATATTGGAGATCCGGCGGTAATAGGCATTTATGCTACATCAAGTGGCAATCCTACTGATGCTAATCTTGTAATTAAAGATATAGTGATCAAGGGCAACGCTACAGGAAGCCTTCCTCCACAAACAGCTATTCAGCTGGGCGATACTGATGGCACTTTCCAAGCAGGATACTTGTACAATGTACAAATGCACGACCTTACTAATGGCGTGAT
>JAGVMI010000138.1 GCA_020053845.1 Candidatus Babeliales bacterium | reverse complement strand
GGCGCTGAGGCCAAACATTGGCATTACTTCTGATCAGATAAAAACACTTATGAGCCAACTCATACTCAGCGGCAACGAAACCCGTAGACACAGTGCATTTGCACTTGTGCCAACATTATTGCGATTATCACCACAAGCAGCTCTTGATACACTAGAAAAAATGCTTCAGCGTCCAAATACATCACGTGCAGATGCAGTTCTTATTACCACAAAAATACTCCCTGCTTTCGTTGACTCCATGCCAAAATTCACTCGCGAACAACAAGATGTATTTGAGCGTTTATTAACAGAATTTAACGAAACAATATCACAAAAATATACGCGACTTGCCCCACCTCTTGAGCGCTTACTCTTGCGCATACAAAAGACAACCAAGCCAACTCCATAGAACGTAAGCGCATGTAGATTCTTCACTTGCTTCCACATTCGGCTATACTACGAGCGTTTATCGTAAGCTGCGTTGTGTTACAAAAAAAGGAGTCTCGATGTTCAAACAATTGGTATGCGCATTCATTCTAATCAGCACAATCCCTACTGCATGCATGCAAAAAACTGAAAAAGAACTGCTTGAAGAGATACGGCCTAAGAAGCACTGCCTGCATGAGCTACCATTTACTCATGTGGTCACTGTCGAATCTACAAAAAATCGCATGACAGAGAAGGAAATCTACCAGGTTGATATGAACCTCAACAGCAACACTAATACCCTTGTGTTTGCTGTGAATTGCTATGAATACCCGAACGCGAATGAACGTCATGATATTCAATCTTCTATTGTGAATGCCTTGAGAAAAAATAGCGCGAGTTCAAAGCAGGAGGCAACCGCTATTTCTGATACGCTCTCTCAAGCCAGCAAATCTGCAAAGGGAAGCCCTTACTCTTTGGGCTGCATAGCATTGCGCCCTCGCGCAGCATTCCTTGGCCTTTCATATGAGCGCTCCTATTTCCCTGCAACTCTGATATTTTCAGGCAAGGATGTTATCGAATACACATCAGAGCCTTGCGAATGCCCTAAAGGCACTATACATAGTGAAATCAGCACTATAATAAGCATGCACGATACGGGGGCAGTAGCATTTCTTGGCGGAATTCATCGCATACGGCGGAGCGAGATCGTCTTAGAAACGCACAAAGGAGATATACCTGATTCGCTTGCTCGTCTGCATGAAGAATCGAGAATGTACGAATCCAAGAATATAACAAGTGTCATGTACATGACTGCCGCAGCGTACTTATGTGCATATGACAAAGAAAACAATCAAACGAAATAAGGCAACATACGACATGAATCGCGCACCATTAAGCATTATGTTCATTGTGCTATCTCTGAGCACAGCACCTACGCATGGCATGCAAGAGAATAACGATGAGCAGGAAGAGACTTTCGACAAATTCGCAGCTAGGCAAATGTCGGAATATCTAGAGGATTCTTACCGTTGGGTCAAAGTAATACACCCGCCTGAAGACCCTATATGGCTCCTAGCGGCAAGGGCACAACATAAGAATAATCTTCTTATGAAAGATGTAATATCCAACCTCTTTCTCCACTCAAGATGGGGAGATTAACAGTTCAATCGCCATTTGATTGCCCTAGCGTATGATAATAATACAGCTTGATAACATCAATCATCGCGAATAACAACTAAAGAGATGACTATGATCCGCAACTATTTCTTGTACACAGCAATTCTCATATCGGCACCACTAGTGCATGGTATGCAACCAAACAATGGCAGCCCCCATAAAATGTTACAATCATTTGGCACATGGCTCACCTATCCCGAAGAAGAGCAGGAAAACTTGTTTCAGGCGATACGCAAAGCTTTCGAAAAAGAGGGATCGGCTCAAGAGAAACTGCAACGCGCAGGCGATGCATTGGAAAGCTTTGAAAGAAATTATGAGGCGGCTCAGTTAATACAAGCATCTGACAAAGCAAAAGAGGAGTAAGCATTGATTGTGCATCGCACATTACTATGCGCAGTACTAAGCATTGCAGTAATACCAGTATATTGCATGAAGCAAAATGGCTCGAAATTAGACCCAGCACGAACAGAAGAAAGAGAAACTCATACAAAATTTAAGGCAGAATTAATTGAATACGCTAACACAATAGGGCATAAGACTGCTCTTCCAGAGCATGGCAATCATTACCCGCCCTATGACCCTATGATACTAATGCTGCTCCGCAAGGGAGGAGATTTTAATTACGATATTGAATACGCAAAATGGCAACTATCAGAATTACATCGCCAAACACGTTTCGGCGATTAATTTGATGACCATGTAATAATGCAACATTAAGTCTGCAATAAAAAAGCCCCGCTTTAGTGCGAGGCTTTTTTTATCTCAATGCGAAGCTACTACTATTAGTAGAACTGCCCTGAGTAAGGGAGCAATGCCATAGTACGTGCTTTGCGAATTTCTTTAGCAAGTCTGCGCTGGTAGCGGCAGCTTGTTCCCGAGATACGCGAAGGAAGAATTTTCCCACGCTCAGTCAGGAAGCTACGCAAGAACGTTGAGTTCTTGTAGTCGATATTTCTGATTTGCTCTTCATTGCCTTTAAAGCGGCACTGCTTGCCACTTCCCGCACCACGACGTGAGCGTTTTTTTGCAAGACGAGCACTGATTTTAAGTTTGATTTTTTTTGTCATGATTTTTCAGATCCTTAGTTTCAATTACTCAGCGTCATCTGCTACAGGCATTTCCATATCACCATCTGCCTCTTGTGCGGATGCATGATAGGATTCAGAGCGATGGCCTCTATCGCCATATGAGCCGCGTTCTGAACGATCGCGATCACGATAGCTGCCGCCCTCACGAGATGTTGGCATCTCTTCCAGGGACTTTGGACGTTGGTAAGTAAGAGGATCTTTTTCCTCAAGGCGAGTGGTGACGCTGCGCATAACCACATCGTTAAGCTTGATTGCAAACAATGTTCTGATTTCATCAACCAGTTTGCTTGCAGGGGTCACTTCAAAACGAGCGAGGAAATATACTCCATACTCGTTCTTGTTTACTGGGTAAGCCAAACGATACTTGCCCCAGCGCTCGAATGATACCATAGCGCCCTTAGAGGCCTGTACAGTACGATCGAAGATAGTTTCCAATGCCTTCGATTCATCCTGAGTAATTTCAGGAACCGTAAGCATAAGCGTTTCGTAGCGAAGCTTTACTGACATGTATATTAACTCCTAGACGGAACTACACTAACCGGAAGTGCTCCATGAGGCGCACTATAGGGAATAACTCATACCCTATTTAGTCGAGATAAGCCCGAGGGCATCATCTCTGCTACAAAAACAAATGTACCAGAAAAGCCTAATTTTACTAGCTTTTCTGGTACACAATTATATCTAAAGGGAAGGTGTCTAAGCGGCTTATGCAAAGCGCTGTTGACGGTGAATCACGCGTCCGATGATACGGAAGTGATCTTTACCACGAATAAGCGCGATTGGCGGCTGTTTGTGGTTTACTGACTCGAGTACAATAAAGTCCTCGGTGTAGGTCACTTGCATGATAGCTTTTACGGGAGTATCGTTGCCGTACTCTACCGCAGCTACATCACCTGAACGGGTCCATACTTCAGGCGAAATGATAACATAATCGCCTTTAACAAAGGTTGGAGCCATTGAGTTGTTTTCTACAAAAAGCGCAAACATAGCACTATCTGTAGTATTGAGCACAGGAACGAATACGTCCTTGTAGCCCGTGGTGATCTGCATAAGTTGGTTGTTGTACGGGGATGGATTTGAAGGAATTTCGCCTACCACAGGGATAACCTGTACGCGCAATTCCACATCCGACTTTTCAGGCATGCT
>JAGVMI010000047.1 GCA_020053845.1 Candidatus Babeliales bacterium | reverse complement strand
TCATTCGCGGCGAAGATCACATTTCAAATACCCCAAAGCAAATTATGCTGTACGAAGCGCTCGGGCATAAGCCGCCGCTATTTGCGCATTTGCCTCTTATTTTGGGGCCAAGTGGCGAACGCTTGAGCAAGCGTGATGCTGCTACTGCGGTACTTGATTACAAGCAGGAAGGGTATCTTCCACAAGCGCTTGAGAATTATTTGGTGCGCTTAGGATGGGCGTATGGCGATCAAGAAATCTTCACACGCCAGGAGCTCATAGAGTATTTCTCTATCGATGATGTAGGCAAAAAAGGATCAATCTTTGATCTTGAAAAGCTTGCATGGGTGAACTCTGTATATATGAAGCACAAGAGTGCGTCTGAGCTGCTTGCCTATATTGAGCAAGAAATGATGCCTGATATACGTTCACGTGTAACTTGGGATGATGCACATCTCTATGCTATTATCGATCTGTACAAAGATCGTGTATCCACTATGCGCGCTTTGGTACAGGCGATTATCAGTGCCTATGAAGGGCCACACAGTTTTGACGAACGTGAGCGCAAAGAGTTGCTTACGCATGACATCAAAACGCATCTTGAAGCACTCATTGATCTTCTTCATGGCATGGGCATTTCTTTTCAATCAGATGAAATTTCAATGTGTTTGAAGCAGTTCTGCAAGGAACGTGGTATTAAATTATCGCAGCTAGCACTGCCGGTGCGCATGGCGCTTACGGGCAAAAGTGATGGGCCAGGCGTATTTGATCTACTTGCTGCAGTGGGCAAACAAGAAAGCTCACGTAGAATTGGCATGTTGCTTTCCCCAACCGCGCGTTCAAGCGGGGCTCAATAAAAAAGGATAAGGAGAGGCGGGCGCATGAAGATTGCATTGGTGTTTCCCGGGTACGGGAGCCAAGCCGTGGGCATGGCTAAA
The DNA here is from genome assembly GCA_020053845.1 of Candidatus Babeliales bacterium. GTDB lineage: Bacteria > Babelota > Babeliae > Babelales > Vermiphilaceae > JAGVMI01. The sequence continues at coordinate 2,855 of JAGVMI010000047.1, read as the reverse complement.
GAATTGTACGATGATTATCGCATTGTGCAGGAATACTTTGAGGAAGCATCAAACTGTCTTGGCGGCAACTTTGTAAAGCTCTGCTTTGCCTCATCAGAACACGAGCTTGCACGAATCAATAATGCATATCCGGCACTTTTTCTTATCGGCGCTTCACTCGTTGCATTGCTCAAGGAGCAAGGCATCAATGCGCACATGGTGACGGGATATTTACAAGGTTTTTACGGATCTCTTTTTGCTGCGGGTAGCATTAGCTTTCCTGATGGGCTGTATCTACTTTCAAAATATGCACTTTTTTATCAAGAACTGTTGATGACGATTGATGCGGCAGCAGTACAGCTTGAGGGCATGGAAACTGAAGCAGTGCTCGCACTGTGCCAGCAGGTGAGCGATGCAGATACGCAGGTGTACATGAGTGTAGAGCTTACGCCTACTATGCAGATTATTGCAGGGCATCGCAGTGCTGTTGAGCGTGCACGTTCACGCTTGGGCGTTGATGTAACGCAGAAGGATGCAGATCTTGGCGTTGGGCTGCAATCCTCTTTAGCGCAGCCGCTTGCAGATCATTATGGCGTGTATCTTGAGAAGGTTGATTTTAAAGATCCGCGCTTAGCGCTTGTGAGTGGCTCGAGCGGGAGATTGCTCCAGACAGGAGCTGAAATCAAACAGCATGTAGTAGAAGCACTGGTAACGCCCACATGGTGGACGCGTGTGATGGATGTACTTGATTTGTATGATGTGATTATACAGGTGGGTCCAGGCGAGGCGCTTCTCGAGATCATGAAAAAACGATATCCTAACAAACAGATCATTGCTGTGTATAAAAAAGCCCATCTTGAAGCGTTAGCTTCACTTGTAGCATCGTGAAAGGTCTTCTATGCCTGCTGATAGAAATGAAACACGTACGCGTGTAATTACCATTATTGCGGATAAGTTGGCTGTTGATAAATCGACGGTAACTGATGATGCTACGCTTGAAAAACTTGGCGCAGATTCGCTTGATCTTGTTGAAATCGTGATGAAGCTTGAAGAGCAATTCGCGGTTAAAATTGATGATGAGCAAGCAGCAAAGCTTTGTACTGTAAACGATGTGATTAATTATATCCATAGTTTGCGCAGCTAATCCGCTCTTTTTTTAATATAGTTGATCTCTTTTGCCGCTTTACTAGCATAATGCCAGTGGTGTATACGGTATAACCTAACCATGTGTGCATGTTAAAAAAGCGAGTCAAAACATGAATCGGGTAACGGGTAATCTGTTTCTCTGGTTGATAATGCAATCAGTATCGCCCTTGAATGCGCTTGAGTCGGCGCAAAAGAGAATAGTCATAGATCTCTCTCAGCAGCTTGTATTAATTCTAACAACTCCCGTACCGCTACAGTCTCTTCCTGTCGAGGCATGTAGTCAGCCCATCCTTCAAGCTGCACGTGATGGAATATTAGAAACAGTTCGTGAACTGGTAGAGCAAAGCAGGTCCAATATGGATATTACCTGTGCACAAACGGGTAATACCGCTCTTCACTTTGCGGCATTATGGGGGAAAGTACGTGTTGTTGAATATCTTTTATTACAGGGCGCAGATTGCCATGCATGCAACGTAGAAAGTCACACACCCATACATTGCGCAGCAATTAAAGTAAGACAACTCAAGTCGCAGAAAAAAAATAATAGACACGTTGAGCTGGCTGATATTGTTCGCAATAAAGTTCTTACCTTACGGACCCTATTAGTACATGCAGACAGTCTTGCACGTTTAGGAAAGGGGCTTTCCCAAGAGCAGGCTATGCAGCTTTACGGCGAATCGGGAGAAAAGTTATTAAGCAGCGCTCGGTGGAGTCCTGAAATCAAGCAGGTGGTTGAAAAGCAAGTGCAGGTGCTGCCAATATCCCCTACCATGACAACGCTTGAAAGCAAAAAGGTCCAGAAAATTCCGGACCTTCACAATTACATAAAGCGTTTTTCTCAATCTATGAAAGTTGGGCAATAAGGCTTATTTATCTGCTATTAATTACGCGTACTGTTACCGTATGTATTTTCTCTGGATCAAACTTCTTTTCCCATGGGCGACGGTAAGCAAAGTTAATGGTATACGTGCCCTGCTGGTCTATTTTAAGCTGCCATTGTTGTAGGCGCATACCGCCGATTTGCTGTGCTTGCCCGGGAACTATGTAAGAATCGCCGAGAATATGAACAGCGCCAACAGTTTGGGGAACTATAGTGCCTGTGCCTGAACGTTCAATAGAAACTGGCTTGCCATCAATAGCGGTAATACTCCATGAATACCCGGCTGAAGGAAGAGCTTCGAGTGATACGTAAAAAACGGTATCAACGGAAGCGGACATAGTTTCTTTGCTGTGCGCAACGCCTGATGTAAGTACCGCACATCGTGAATTGTTGTTTGGACAAGTAGCGTGTACTGGCAATGAAACCCCAGCCATGCATAGCAAGGCATGCAGGTATAAAAACTTTTTATTCATAGGAATTCCCCTAATTTGCAGGCTTTTTCTTGCACTAAGCCTAGCAAAATCGGTGAGGTAAAAGCAATCAAAAGCCCTATTTTGAGGACTTTTTTAATCATTCAAAATACCAGCCGCCTTTGAACCAAATACCCCATTGCTGCATGGTGGTTTTATCGGTTTGAACCATATTTGAGCGGTTTATGCCCTGGAATTCAATTTCAGCACCAAGTCCGAAATAAGGCACAATCCACGACCAGCAATCTTCGATGCCATAGCTCAAGTGGGCAAAAAGCTTGTGGGTGATCAGGCGCGGTGAAGCGGCTGAGTGGGGATTGAGCTGCAGGGGGAAAAGAAACACGGGAGATGGGTTATCCACAACGATAGGTTGCTCGATG
>JAGVMI010000129.1 GCA_020053845.1 Candidatus Babeliales bacterium | reverse complement strand
TGATATCGAGCAAGCCAAAAAAGTTATCGCTGGCAGCGCGCGCAGTATGGGAATCGACATAGTTTGATAAGGGACAGCGCTATGGGTAAGCACGGTAAAAAATTCGAAAACGCGGTGCAAAAAATAGATCGCGCTCAAGTGTATCTGGCTAAAGACGCGCTTGTAAAGGTCAAAGAACTTGCATATGCAAAGTTTGATGAATCAATAGACGTAAACGTCAATCTTGGCGTCGACGTTTCAAAAGGTGAACAAACGGTACGCGGGTCAGTAGTTCTGCCGCACAGCCGTGGTAAAGAAGTTAAAGTAATTGTCTTTGCTAAAGGTGATTATGCTGATCAAGCCAAGAAGGCTGGCGCTGACTATGTTGGTGCAGAGGACTTGGTAGAAAAGATCAGCGGTGGCTGGATGGATTTCACCTACGCAGTTGCAACCCCAGATATTATGGGGCTTGTAGGTAAGTTGGCAAAACAGCTTGGACCTCGAGGGCTGCTTCCTAACAAGAAGTTGGGGACTGTAACGTTTGAAGTTGCGTCAATTATTCAAGACCTTAAAAAGGGTCGCGAATTCTTCAAGACCGACAAGAGCGGCATCGTTCATTTCTCTCTGGGTAAAGTATCTTTTGATGTTGATAAGCTCCAAGAAAATCTTGGCGCATTTATCAAATCACTTGTTGCAGCAAAACCTGCAGCGGCAAAAGGTAAGTACCTGAAAAAAATGACTGTTTCCTCAACGATGGGCGTAGGGGTACAGGTCAATCCTGACGAATTACTGCGTTCTTCTTAAGGGAAAATGATGAATCGGCAGCAAAAATCGGAAGTTGTTGAGACTTTACGAAATCTTTTTGAGGGTAGTCAGGCAGCTTTTCTTGTGGGTTATAAGGGCTTAACCGTTCACAAACTGCAAGAATTGCGTAAAGGACTCCGCCAAAAAGGTGGCTCTATGATGGTTGCGAAAGCACGCCTCATGAAAAGAGCTACACAGGGAATGGAGTACGAAGGTGACTTTGCGCCATTGTTGAAAGATCAGATTAGCATTGTTTTCGCGTCGGGCGATGCGGCGGCCGTAGCAAAGCTTCTCAATGATTTTGCAAAAGAAAACAATCAGCTCAAGGTTGTTGCAGGGTGCGTAGAAGACCGTGTGATTGACGCACAGTCAGTTATACGCATTGCGACGCTTCCTCCAAGAGAAGTATTGCTTGCTCAGTTGGCAGGAACATTGCAGGCGCCTATTACAAAGCTTGCAGGCACCTTAAACCAACTTATCGCAGGCTTGGCAATCTCGCTCAAGCAAGTTGCGGATAAAAAGCAAGAGTAAGAAGAGCGTAACATTTAGTTCGTATAACAGTGTTAGTTGTTGTGTTTTACGTAGGCGGAGAATGCCATGGCATCTAAGTCACATGAAAAAATGATTGAAGATATCAAGAATATGACCGTTCTTGAGCTTTCAGATCTTATCAAGTCTATCGAAGAAACTTTTGGCGTTTCAGCAGCAGCTCCTGTTGCTGTTGCGGCTGCTCCAGCTGCTGTAGCTGGTGAAGCTGCTCAACAAGAAGAAAAAGCTGAATACAAAGTTACTTTGAAGAAAGCAGCAGACAAAATTAAGGCTATTAAGGCCCTTCGTCAGGTTCTTCCAAGCCTGAACTTGTCAGATGCTAAGAAGCTTGTTGAAGAAGCTCCAAGTGTTATTGTAGAAGCTGCTCCTAAGAAGGATGCTCTCAATATCAAGAAAGAGCTCGAAGCTGTTGGAGCAGAGGTTGAACTCGCGTAATACCAGCGCGTGTTGAACATCTAAAGTTGAGAAGTGTACAAGCGGGAGGGCGCCTACCCGCTTATCATTGCGATTTTGAGTGATAACGAGGAGCGGCTTAATGGCCAACGTTCGCGTGGGCAAGGGCAGTGTGCGTCGATTATTTAATAAAATCGAAGACATTGTACCAGTTCCAAATTTGATAGAGATACAGTCTTCTTCGTTTAATGATTTCGTGCAGCTTGACTGCCTACCTGAAGAGCGAGAGCTTATAGGGCTGGAGCGGGTTTTGCGCGATGTTTTTCCTATTGAATATGAAGACAAGCTCTCACTCGAGTACGTGAGCTATGAGTTAGGTCATTGGGCGTGCACGTGCGGTAAGTTAACGGGCATCGAAAACCGTTATCAATGGAGCTGCTCCTCATGCAAAGCTTCCGGTTGCTCGCGCTTAAATAATTATATGTGCCCATCATGTAACAAGCAGACAGCGCGCTATCGTACGTGTGCTAATTGCTTGGCACGTGTCACGGTACAGTTGCCGATGACGCTTGATGAATGCAGATCAAGTGGCCAAACATTCTCAATGCCACTCAAAATTAAGATGCAGCTTGTCAGCTGGACTAGAGATTCAGTAGACAATAAGGTAATCCGAGATATCAAAGAACAAAATATTTTCTTCGCAGATTTGCCAGTGATGGCTGATCTGTATGAAGAAAAGGGAAGGTTCAAAGTTGGTAATCTTGGCACGTTCTTGATCAACGGTGTTGATCGGGTGATTGTGAGCCAGTTGCATCGTTCTCCTGGCGTTGTTTTCTCTCAAAGCAAAAAAATTAAAGACTATCGCGGACGTCCATACTACCTCGCTCGCGTTATACCGATGCGCGGATCATGGTTAGACTTCGAATTTGATAGTAACGATTTGCTTTACGTCCGTATTGATAAGAAGAAGAAGCTTTTGCTTACTACCTTCTTGCAAGCACTGGGCTTTTCACGTGATCAAATTCTTACGCTCTTTTATCGCTTCGATAAAGTGGTTATCGAAAAAGATGAACACTATCGCATGATCGATGAAACGCTGATTGGTCAGCGTATCGAGCGTGGCATGCTTCCAGAAAAAGAGGAAAAACTCTTTGTAGGTAAGCGTGTAACCAACGACGTTCTTGATCAGTTACGCAAAGCGGGGGTTGACCGCTTGATGCTCAAGAAGTCGAGCTTGCTTACCCGTGTAATCGGTAAAGATGTGATTGACCCATCTACAGGCGAAGTCATCTTTGAGCAAGGTGAGGCGATCACAGAAGAGCATCTTGATAAGCTTGCTAAATTCAAACGCGTTGAATTAGATATCATTCAATCGCTCGGCTATGTATTCCAGCCAACCATGGCTATCACACTTGCGCACGATAAGTGCTTTAGTGAAGAAGAAGCACTCAAAGAATTGCATGCAAAAGTATGGCCTGGTGATAGCGCGCTTCTTAAAGACATTAAAGAGCGTTTGCATAATCTGCTCTTTAACTCGCGTTTCTACGATCTGACCCGCGTTGGTCGTATTCGTATGAACAAGAAGCTTGGGCTTGCTGTTCCTGGATCAGAACTTGTGCTTACTCGCGAAGATATCGTAGCAACAGCACAGTATCTGGTGAATCTACGTGAACGCGGAGAAGGTGAGCTTGATGATATCGACCACTTGGGTAATAGACGTGTACGCCTTGTGGGTGAGCTGCTTAACAATCAGATGTATCTTGGCTTCATGCGTATCGACCGTATTGTGCGTGAACGCTTTAGAATGCAGGAAGCTCATGGCGCATTGATGCCGCAAGACTTCCTTAATGTTAAGCCCCTCAATGCGGTTATTAGAGAATTCTTTGGTCTGGGGCAGTTATCCCAATTTATGGACCAAACCAACCCGCTTTCTGAGGTTGCTCACAAACGAAGATTGTCAGCTCTCGGGCCCGGCGGTGTGCTGAAAGATCGTGCGACATTTGAAATTCGTGACGTACATACATCGCACTACGGTCGTATTTGTCCTATCGAAACCCCTGAAGGTCAAACGGTAGGTCTTATCTCATCACTTGCTACATACGCAGTGGTGAACGATCTTGGCTTTATTGAAACGGCATATCGACCAGTTTCAAAAGGCAAGATTCTTAATGAGGTTATATTCCTCAATGCCTTCGATGAATCTGAGCATTACATTGCTCAAGCAGATTCTATCGATCCTGATACTAAGCAACTTAG
>JAGVMI010000009.1 GCA_020053845.1 Candidatus Babeliales bacterium | reverse complement strand
TGACGCAAGGTGAGCGTATGGCAAAATATAACCGCTTACTTACAATTGAAGATATGCTTCTGCTCGCTTCCTAATACTTTCAGGAGGCGTTGCAGCTTCCTGTTGTACAAGGCGGCGTATTTCCTCGGCAGATTCGTGCTTATGGAAAGGATCAGAGGGGCTATCATCTGTAAAGCGGGTTTTTTCTAAAAATCCGCTACGCACTTTTGCATTGCGCTTTGATTCTCTATTGCTTGGCACCGTAAGATCAGGGTGCTTAATTTTAAATTCATCGCGTGCAATAAATTGATCTACCTCATTGCTTACGCTCTTGCCCTGAGTGAAGAACCAGCGCGTAATTGGCTCTCTGAGCCCTTCAAATACAACGCCACGAGATGCATAATCTTTTGCAAATCCAGCATACTCTAGCGTGTACTTGCCCACGCCCTGACGCAAGCGCGGCTCAATATTTGTTGGCGATATGAATACGGTAAGGTTGCTTTTGGCGAGGGTAGCATCTCTGCCTTTAAAGAACCAGCCAAGTATAGGCACTTTGCTCAACACGGGAGTTTCACGTGCTGTCTGCTGACTACGCTCAGTTATAAATCCGCCAAGCGACAAAATGTCGCCATCATGAACGTACGCATTGGTTACCACGTTACGTGTTACGCGCAAGTTCTGTGCAGCAGGGCCTCTAAAATCATCGATTGCTATTTTAATCTGAATGTTTACTACATCAGATGAAACCACAATGCGGGGCGTTAGGGTTATTTCAAGGCCAGCAGTAATCTTATCTTGAGCAATAATAGTTTGGAATGTTTGGCCTTGAGCGCTGCCTGGTACATAGCGCAACTCGCTTACCTTGATAAAGGTTTGCTTATTATGCGTGGTAATTACATGGGGATGCGAGAGTACTTTGGTATTATCAAAAAGCTTGAGCATGTTGAGGATGCCCCATGTTTTGCCGCTATTATCATTAAATGAAATCATGGTAGAGCCTGGCGCGGCAAAAAATGCTGCACTACGATTGCCATCAGCGCCGCTCGGGCAAGCTACCGTGTCGCCATTGCTTGTCTCAAACTCATTGCGTAGCACATCTGCGGCATACTGTGTTGGTTTTTGAATATAGCCAACAGTGTGGGGTGAGGCACAACTATCAACTACAACTCCTGGCTGCAAGTGAGCGGCTTGAAATGCCATATCATTGGGCGCAGGAATTTTTGCGGGGTTGCGAATAATACTACCCAGCTGGCGTACATCTTCAATCGTTAAGTCTGCAATAAGAATTTCGAGTAATACTTGAGGCTGCGGATTATCAAGCTCTTCAAGCAAGCGCTTGAGCTGCTTCCAGTCATCGTTGCGTGCTGCGATAATAAGTTTGTTTCCGCCTTGATATTTATAGGCATTTTCGCCTTCAGGAGCGCCAACATCTTGGGGCCTGTCCGTCATTATAAGAACGCCTTCAAATGATCGTTCATTGCCTGTAGCGCCTTCAGTAGTTGATTGTCCTGTTGAGGATTTGCTGGAAGATACGATCTTAGTGAGCACCTCTGCTGCAGATGTTGCATCAAGATATTCCAGTGTGTAGACATGAAGAATCGATTTACCTGAGCCGGGCTCGACATCAAGATATTCGTGAATAAAGTCTTTGATGCGTTCGATTGCCTGGGATCTACCTAAAATAATCAGCGCATTGGTACGTGGATCAGCAATGATACGGGTATAGCGTGGGAAGTAAGATGCATCTTGGCGCTTTGCATCTACACGATAACGATTAGGTTCATTGCCTACAGAAAGAATGTTTTTGGTGAAGAGATCAGCAATAAATGGTGCAGAAGCAAATTGCAATTTAATAACCTCAACAGCCTCCTGAAATCCTGCTTGATCAAGCTGTGTAACAATTTTCATCACTGATGCCACTACTGATGCAGGGGCCATAATGAGGATGGAATTTGTTTGTGGATCTATTCGGTAGGTTGAGCTTTCGGGTAATAAATCTTTAAGTACGCCATCAAGCTCAGTATTTTGATCAGGTGCAAGCTTTATGTTGGAAAGAAAATGAAGATAGCGCACCTGCTGATCACCGCTTAATTCATTGAAATCAGTGCCTACATAGAGTGGCATCGGCTCGCGCCATACTTCTTTCGTTGTTTTTACAATGGAGTAAAAATTGCCGCGAGGGACTACGCTATAGCCGGCCATATCAAGGATAGTAACCAGAAGATCCCATGCTTCATCAAGGCTTACTTTTTTAGGCATGTTAAGCGTTACTTTTGATTTGATAGCATTCGCGCCTTGAGGAAGCACAATATTAATGTCTTTTTGTGCAGCCAAAAAATTGATAATGTTTACCAAGTCTTCGTCATTATAACGAATGTCGATAACTCTCTTGCCACGCTTTTTTTTAATAGGTTTTTTTATAGGTGCAAGATTATCTTTGGGAATATCGCAGCCGATAACGGGAGCTTCGCTTTGGGCAGCAATAAGCCTGTCTGCGTTTAATGAGGTGCACCATAGTGTGGTAACACTAAGTATCACTAAAAGCGCGTGCTTGGATGAGATGAGCCGGTAGTTCATGCGCTCTACTCCGTAATGCCTGCCTGAGCCCTTGGCTGCAGGGTTGCTATGCTAACCACGATATCAATTGTTTGAGGAACTTTTTTTGAGCGTTTAATGTCGAGCTCGTTTGTGTAAATGCGCTGGTTTTGTTCAAATTCTTGCAGAAGCTCTACACATTCTCTCATGGTGATGCCAGAAAATTTAGCCGTCAATACATCAGCGCGATAATTTTCGTCCCGCTCTACAGAGGTCGACTCACTTTCTGTTTTCTTATCGGCAAGCCCAAGTTTAGTGATTACTTCTTGAAAGTAGCCACTAATTTTAAAATTTTCATCCTGGGCGAGCAATTCATCAACTTCAAGGCGCTGCTGATGTACGCGCTCTGCGCGATCAAGGATATCGCGCACTTGTTCACGCAAATCATTGGTTACACGTATGCGATGCAGCCAGAATGATACGCTTCTTCTATTTTGAATTACAATGAACGCAGCAAGGATCATGATGCCGAGCATTAGGATTGCAAGATAGAGATGTAACTTTTGTTTATCTGTGCTTTCAAGTAATTCACGTAATTTGGTTAGTGCCTTCATAGTCCCTCCCGCGATGGTGGTATTACGCGTAGTCGCATGGTAAATTCTGGCTCTTGGGGAGTTGGAGGCACAAGAGTTAAGAGCTTTGATTGTGCAATTTCTTTTTCGAGTAACTTAAGTGCATCAAAGTCCTTTACGCGACCTTTAGCAACAACATTACCTTCTGTAATGGTTAGTTGATCAAGCGAGAAGCCGAGCGCATCTTTATCAATGCGATCAGTAAGCTCAAGTAAAATCTTGAGGAAAGTAGGGCGTGCTTGAGGGGAAAACTTAAACCACGTATCCTCTTCGCGCTTAAGCTCATCTTGTGCCGTCTCTACAACATCATCGGTTAAATTATTTGTTGTTTCATCAATATCTTTAAAGCGTTCTCTTAATGCGTCGAGAGCTTCATGTGAAGATACGTTAACTTCTCGCTTAAGGGCGCTTATCTGTACGACGTAATGCGTGATAAGGATCCCAAAAAGCGACAGAGCAAGCAAAAGGCCTACAATAAGCTGCTTAGCCAGTAGGGAGTTATCTGCAGATTCAAGATCGTCTTGTTGCAGATTAAAATCTTCTGTTTTTTGTGCAAGTGCAAGGCCAAGACTGATGCTTGCAAAAGGAGGGATAGTGTGAATACCGCCTGCTAAAGTGATTTCTTTTTGAGCAAGTACTAAATTTGGATCAAATAGCTCGGCTGAAACATGATGCATGGTTGCAATATGTTCAGCTATATTCTTAATTGCTGCGCCTTCGCCAAGTAGAAGCATTTTGCCAGAGGCAGGATCTTTAGATCCTATCGATGCGAGCGTGAATTGAACTTCCTTCCAAAATGCGCCAAATGCTGCCGAAGTTGCATCGTTGTATGATGGCTGATCATCTTTGTAAAGCCCAAAGCGCATCAATGTATCAAATGCTTGAGCAGAGGAAATGTTAAGCGATTCGCTTATGTTTTTAATAAGATGCGATATGCCGCGTGGTATGGTGCGAATGTGACGTAATTGCCCTTGCTCGATGCGCATTATGCGCGTAGCATGCGGTTCAAGATCAATAACAGTTGCAAGTTCAAGTTCTGAGTATGCGGGAATTTG
>JAGVMI010000042.1 GCA_020053845.1 Candidatus Babeliales bacterium | reverse complement strand
GACTTTATCTCCACAATACAGGTTGGCGCAGAAGTAGGCGTTACCCACTTTTTCAATCAGACCTACGAAAACTTTAGAGTGCCTACAAGCAAGTTCCAAACAGGGATCTTCCCCTTTGCCACCGATGTTGAGGTAAGCCCCGGCATAAACTGGCACTTTATCCTCAAAATGTATGCCTACCACTTCCTTGAGCACCTTTCAATGTACTTCCAATATGTAATGGTAGAGCATAAAGAGGATCACTTTACTCTGAAAAAGCCTGATCCCGCCTTCTTGCCTGGCGAGCTTACCAAGATATCCTCATGGAAAACCAAGATGGCCAACGTATCTTTCACGTATGACATATCACCCAATATAGGCCTTGGCTTTTTCTGGCAAGCGCCGCTCATGCAGCGCAATACCTATAGAAGTACTACCCTTATGTTCACCTTCAACGCTACCTTTTAAAGCCTCCTACTCCTGTGCTGAAGGAATATGGCTGTAAGAGTCTGGACAAAAAAGCCTAAAGACTTTACAATGGTACCCGTAGTAATGCATAAAAAGCTTTATGGTATAGATTTTAGAGTCATTTTATTAGGAAGGCGGCGCTTAGCTATGTCAAAGAGAAGAAAGGCTAATATCGAAATCACCGTTGTAGGTCATGTTGATCGTGCTCTCAAGCAGCTCAAGAAAAAGATTGAGCGTGAAGGTGTGGTGCGCGACATGAAGAGAACAGTGTATTTTGAACCTGCCACTCAAAAACGCCGCAAACGCCTGGTTCGTGCTATCAAACTCAATTTGATGCGCATGATCAACCAGGGCCTGATCAAGAAGTAAGGCATGACACGTTCTCGTGTGAGCGAAATCAAACACGCTCAACGCCAATCATTCCTTTTTCATGAGATAGCATCATTCTTCCAGCAGATATCTGCGGATGATCCGGTGTTGCGTGATATTTTCATATCACGAGTACAGCTTTCTCCAGATCGCGGCATGTGCAGCGTGTACTTTGCTTGCCAAGGCGGTGAACCTATGTTCAAAGAACGCCTGAAGCAGCTTGTACTCTACAAGCCTTCTATGCGTGCAGCCCTTGCTAAAGTAATGCACTCGCGTTACACGCCCGATCTGACTTTCAAGTACGACACACAGATTGAGAAACAGCGTAAACTCGATGATCTGTTTGAACGTATTAAAAGTGATGAGTAAAAGTGCCTGGCATTGAAATAGTATTTCTTTTTATACTGTTTCTTTGTTGGGGATCATTCCTCAATGTTGTTGCCTATCGTCTTATTTTTCGTGCTCACTTGAGCACACGCTCTTTTTGCCCTCATTGTCGCAAGCAGTTGTGGTGGCGAGATTTAATTCCCCTCGTTTCATACGCAATTTTGCGTGGCAAATGCCGTTTTTGCAACCACAGAATATCTCCTCTCTACCCTATTATTGAATTGCTCACCGCAGGATCTCTTACTGCGCTCATATGTACCGTTCAGCCCCATTATATTCCTGCCTATTTTATTTTTTTCTCAGCACTTATTGTCGCCACACGCACCGATCTTGAATCATTTCTTATCTCGCGGCTTACCTCTCTTTTTCTAGCACCTGTTGGTGTACTGCTGAGCGCTCTTGGGCTCCTGCCCATTACGGTTACCGAAAGTATACTGAGCGCGCTACTTGGATACCTCTTTTTGTATGCAACCGCACAAGTATTTTACTGGGTGTATGGCAAAGAAGGTGTAGGCGAAGGCGATTTTGATCTTATTGCATGCATTGGCGCATTTGCTGGTGCGTTGGGCATTTGGTCTGCACTTTTTGTAGGCTCATTGCTCGGCTCTCTTGTGGGTATCATCTACTACATGGCTTATCGCCCTTCATCACCTATTGTGATGCCATTCGGGCCATTTTTGGCATGCGGTGCAATGCTGAGTGTATTGCTGCGCACCTACGTAAGTTCGATACTTCATTTTTTCTAAAGGTATGCGTATACCTTAGTGTGTATGAAGCACACAACACACATACAAAGCACAGCTTACGTAATCTTTGTTATTATGCTGTGTACATTTCACTGCGCACAGGGCATGGCTCCCGAAGAATCTTCTGGCACTGTAGTCCAGTCTCCCAATCGTGTTACTGATGTTGCACAGCTGCTAAATCTTACTCGACATAGCACTATTTTTGATGCTGCAGGTAATATAGTAGTTGGACAGAATCAAGCTCATAGTCGCGATGAATTTCACGAAACACGCTACCGGCTTACCGCTGATGCACTTGTAGCCGCCGACAATTATACTGATGATCCTGAGATCGTTGCGCGTCTAAGTCAGGCATACATACATGTTTTTCATCCCGAAAAGCCTCATCCAAATCTTTACAGCGCAACTAATGAGCTCATCGTAGCCCCTAATATGCTATCAATTGAAAGTAAGGATCGCTATCGAACACGCCCTTATTGGGACCTTCACAATCGTTTAGCAGAGCATTCACAATTTGCATTCTGCGATATTACTGGGCACTCTATAGTGGCTTATCATAATCCCGCGGAAAACAAAGCTGACATTGTGCCCATTAATATAGTTGATATGTGCTGTGGTCGGCATATCATATGCAATTATCAAGGCAATAGCAGCATACTACACTTAACATTCTCACCTGCTGACAGTTCAGGCACACGGGATCTTGCTATTCTTTTTTACAATGAAAAGCGCATAGAAATTTTGCGATCTCGATATTTCTACAATGCTGACAAAAAGCTTGAAATTCAATCTTATCCTCGTTGCATTACACAACTCACCTATTGTGCATCCAGCGCATACCTGCCTCTTGCTCCTCGAATAGGTTACAGTCCCGATGGCTCACATCTGTGTATTGTTCAATGTTTCTTAAGTAAAGTATTACACGAATCATTTGTAATTACTGTTCATAATTCTCAAACAAGCATGCTTGTTTGCAATCCCTGCAAATTCGAGCAGCCGCCTCGCCCAACGCCATTATTCACCACGGCTTCACTCTCTCCTGACGCTCGTCAGTTGCTTATTGATGGTCTTCTTATTGATCTTACTCAGCAACACAGCGATAACGCACAATAAAAAACCATGCATAGCACAACACTATGTGTATACTATGAGACAGTTTTAAGGAGCACTTCGTAAGATAATGCATCTACGCAAAAAGGAGAGTGTACATGAATGTTTGTGCTGTATTACTCATCGGCATCATGACGGCTACCAGTATCGCGCTGCGTGCGATCGAATCTAAAAACCCAGCAATACATATCCCGACAGCCTTAGGAATAACCGACAAACAGTACGGCATGATATTCACTGATGATGGAAATCACATCATTGTGGGCTATTTTACAGAAGCAAACTCCGATGAAAAACTCGACGTCAGCTGTTACACATATAATGATAACAAGCTTGCTAAAGTAGCCGATAAACTGCATTTGTATAAAGAAGAATGTGCACGGCTCTTGAGTGTGGTTACGGCTTCATCTGATTATCCTAAAAATTTTTATACGCAAAATCACGCTATTAAGATATATGAGCCCAACCATATTCTTATTACATCTACTCCAGAAGCTGACAAGATAGCTCAAGTTTCTCCCCAACTACAATTCACTTCAAATGCACTTTTTGCATGCGCTGAATCAAAAGACTACCCACTGATAGTGCACGTTGATCAATCAGACAATTCAAAAGCAATTTCTATAATAAATGGCAGAACAGGTAACCATACATCGGTTGCTCTACAAAAAATGGCTAGCGCACGCATACATGAGATCGTATTTACACGCATAACTAATACTTCAGCATGTACACTTGCACTGCTTCTTACCAGGCCTAAACATACTGAAATAGCATCCATAAACTTTTCGCTTAACAGTGATGGCACAATAATAGGCCAAGAAATCGTACCTGCATGCAAAATTAGGTTTGATCGTCTGCATGAAAGAGTCTCTGAATCAGATCCTGCATACGTAACAAGTTTTGGCTGGACTCCTCAAGGTGATTTCTGCACTCTTGTAAAGCGCGTGCCCAACTACACCTATCTCGTTCATGCTGAAACATCTGAGTGTACCCCTATACTACGCTCGTACTCTTACTATATTAGCCCTGATCCACAGCAGAAAAATAAAGATGATTTAAGAGAATGCATGCCAGTTATCGTACCGAAAGAAATTATTGAAAAGATACGTCAAAGCCCGGTACAAGTAAGCCCCAACCGCTCCAACATTATTGTAGATGGCATACTTATTGATTTGAGAAAAAAATCGACAAATGATAGCCACAATAAGGTTATTTCTTTCTTAATTTTACTGTATGCACTACACCATCGTCCGTAAAGCACACAGCTATAACACGCTCTGTATGCAGTACCTATCGACTAGTACTTTTAAATATCTTGATATGTCACCATAAAAAAGGAACCTCTCTGTGTTTAAACATATTACATGGCCTGTATACATATTTCTTCCCACATGTATGGCGCTGCACGGTATACAGGAACAAGCAAAAGCAATCCCTGCTATCGCTATTACGGGAGCGCTTGTAGCACACAGTAATAATGAACGTATGATATTCAGCAATGATGGCACACGCATTCTTGCGGCTACGCAAGATAATCCATCAGATGTGGTGCAGTATCGCAATGATAATCATCAACTGATTCCAACAGCGCATCAACCGTTACATACATCAGAAGCAGCTCGCTTGCTTAATGCACTCACTCTTATAGACCCAGAGGGATATAGAATCCTTCATACATCTTCATATGAATATCACATAAATAATATTCACATTCGTACGGGCCATTATGATAATAAAAAAGAGTGCGCAAGGGTGAGATTTAATTCTCCGCTTTCGGATGACGCACTCATTGCGTGCACTGAACTCGATAAAGAACCCCTCGTTGCCTACTACCGCCCAAAAGAGAATATAGTTGGTGTGGTGAGCTCGCTATCTGGACAAACCGTAGAAGCATTGCTGCCCAAGTTACAAGAAGAATGCCAAGTGCAACAATTATCTTTCTCTTGCATAAGTAATACAGGCTTTTGCATACTTACCCGGCTCCTCAAATCTCCCCAGGGAGTTATACTGCATTCAACAAAAGTGTTTTTTGACGAACAGAAAAAAATTGATATACAAATGGATTTTGACGTAACCCGCATGAGACGACGACATCCCTCACACTTTCTGCCTAAGGAACATGCCCCGAGTATAGGATGGAGCCCCACAGGAGAGCATTCTGTGCTTGTACATCGCCTTCCAAACAGAATAGTTGCGAAAAGTGTATCAACAGGCTGTTCATTTATCATCCCAACTACTGCATACCATATCGTAGCCGATGTCATTCAAAATCCGAATCACCATGCAAGAGTTAGTAAAGAATTTACCATATTTAAACATATCACATCGATTAACAAGACGGACGTACAAGTAAGCCCTGATAGCAAGCAAGCAATTTTTGATGGCATGCTGGTTAATTTGCAAGAATATACATATCACCATTCATGAAAAAACTATGCCCTGCGCAATGCAGGGCATTTTTCTAACAATCAGAAGAATGTTCTTAGTCAGCAATATCATCTTGCAGAATTTGAATACGATTATTTTCATCGATCGTAATAATATCAGGCTTGCCATCGCCATCAATATCACCCACAGCGTATGCTACAAATCCTTGCGCATCTGCACGTGCACCACTTAGTGCTGCAGCAGGCGTCTGTAATTTGCCGGTAAAATAGTTTTTGCCTTCGCTGCCAGGAAATCCATATGTATAGTAAAATGATTCGTTAACACCGCCACCTTTATAGCCCTCCGGCTTCCAGCCTATACCGCCTTCTCCTGCAAGCGTTGATGAATAGGTGCCATGCTCTGCCCAGTATGCTTTTTGCGCTGCATACAATGATGCAAGCTGCGCATATGCTTCTGCGCGTTTTGCTTTAGCAAGAAATACGCCAAAACGCGGCACCGCCATAGTGGCAAGAAATGCAATGATAGCCACCACAATCATCAATTCAACAAGTGAAAATCCCTTACCCGTACTCTTCATATGAGCCCCCTTGCGTACGCATGTATTGCCGCTCAGCATAGCGCTCTGCCTGCCCGCAAGGTCAAGTAATCATGCACGCTCGAATGGTTTGCCCCAGATTCGCTCAAGCTCGGCAATAGGATAGCAGCCTTCACGTACTACGCACGGCTCATCATGAGTGCAATCCAGAATAGTTGATGCCACTGTATCCGCATCGTCTGCATGTGCATCGTCAATCAGTAGCGACACTGCTGCTTTGATATCAGGGTGTAGTTGCGCGATAGTACGGCATACCGGTTCGCCCGATTTATTTGCACTTGTTGAAAATACAGGGCCTACCATACGCGTAATGGCTTGCAAACCTATATGATCAGGTATGCGTACCGCAATGCCTTTCAACTCAGCCATCCAGGGTTGGCGCACAGCGTGAGCAATAGGCAGAATAAGCGTAAGCGGACCAGGCCAGCATGCTTGCATAAGATGCTGCAAGCGCACGTCATCAGGAAAGTGTACGTAATTTTTCAGCTGCTCTGTATCATGCGCGAGAAGTATGTAGGGTTTGCGTTCTCGCATCTTGATGCGATCAAGTGCAAATGCTCCTTCTTGCGTTGCACATGCCATAAGCCCTACTACCGTATCAGTGGTAGTTGCTACCACATGCCCAGCCTGCAATGCGCGCTCAAGAATGCTGACTACATGAGCATCATTCCATAAAAGATAATCAGGCTTTGCTTTCATTGTATAGCCTTACTATTTTTTAACATCATACATATCTTTTTGCTGTCTAAATCAACGATACTGCATGGCACAGTATAGCTAAATTAGCAAAATCACCTACACTAGCTGTGCAAGAACAATAATTCATCCAGGAGAACTTTGCATTATGCTACGCCAACCATACTTTTTGTTACTTATTGCATCATGTTTTCTTTCTTGGTGCACTCCCGGGCATACAATGCAGCAAGAAACACCTCGGTGTACCAATTGCAAGATAGGTTCAGTAAATGATCGCGTAACTTTCTCAGAAGATGGAAAACAAGTTCTGACTTTGGGTTGTGCAGGCTCCAACACTCACACAACAATCAGAAAACACGATCTGCATACAAATAAATACACAGATCATCCCATACAGGAAGGCAGTACGCCTCGCTTGGAAATTTCAGAAGTAGCGCGCCTCAATGAGGTTCATAGAAAATACTACAGCGCCAGTACAAATTACCCCTTGTACACGCAACAGCACACCATACGTATCAATAATCAGACCATAGAGCTCTATCCACGCAATAGCAAAACAGTGCAACAAACATATGCTTTAGATAAGCCTTTAGAAGAAGGCAAGAGCATTATTACCGCAACAAGTCTTGGTGATGATAAGCCTTTGGTTGTGGTGACATACCCTTCTGCAAGTGAAATTATGATTATAGATATTCTAAAAAACCGTGCAAAAAACATAATCGTGCGCGACACGCAGGATAACCTCGCTCAGATTCAAGATGTAAGCGTAGCGCGTTATCATGATGCTTTAGCGCGTGCAACCCTTGCATTTGTGGCACACAGCAACGTCACCAATCGATGCTGGTTGCAAATTTCTACTCTTCGCGTAATTGCAAAGCATGGAAACTCGTATCCTACAAATCGAGGACATAGGCAAACTATTAACTGCTTTAAAAATGGAGATAGTCAACACGCACAAACACGCATAGGATGGGATTTTAAAGGACTCAATGTCACCGCGCTTTCCCGATTTGCGTGTCCTAACTCACCAAGCAAAGAATCATGCTACCACTACTCATTAGCGCGCTATCATGTTAATACCTTCTATCCTTCAAATAACAGAACGCCTGCGCCTTTTGATCTCACTCTTCATTCATCAGAAGAGCTGCCCTTAACGAGCGCACAGATTATTTCTGACAAAGAACAGAAAGTAATTATCAGCCCGTTTTTACTTGAATATTTCCCGTTAATACACAAAGGCGGCCCTAAATTTCACGATCAGGAAAGCCCTACAAAAAAGCAAAAAAGAGACTCTACCAGCAGCTCCGCCATCTGATAGATTTTGACGCCACAGGGAGACAATCATCATGCCTACTGCCCCACGATTGTTGCACGGTATATATTGCGTAGTGCTTAGTATGCATATGCATTACCTTTCTGCGCTTCAAAATACTTCTGCAACTGCAGAAGTATCTCTTTGTATAGAGCTTTTTGACAAGCAAAGCCACCAAAAAGCAGTGTGGTGTGAAGAAGGCACAGATGCTCTTATTGCACCAGCTTTACTCGATAAGAATGCAACCATCACAAAGCTGATAAACAATTACCCCGCGGCTCCCCATAATCCTGCGCCAAGTGAATACGCGCGCCTTACTCAAGCGCATGTTGGCATGCAAAAGCGGCCGCATTCTGCGGAGCAATCG
>JAGVMI010000041.1 GCA_020053845.1 Candidatus Babeliales bacterium | reverse complement strand
TGATATCTATCTTGTGCCCATCACGCAGTGCAGTTACTGCTTGATTAAGCACATGCTGTACCGAAACGTCAGTCAGATAGTTGCCTGTGGTATCATCATAGCAAATGCCACGAATTGGCGTTGGGAAACGATTGAGCGGGCCTGAGCCATGATCCCAGAGCACTACTGCAATGTGATCTGAGGGAAACTCAGTGATAGCCCAGTGCATTGCTTGAGCAAATGTATGCTCATCGCCGCTATCTTGTGGAGGAAGGTTTTCAACAACACTTATGTTGTTCTTATTGATGTACAACTTCTGCGTCAATTTCTGCTGGCCACTGCGCTTGATCGTGAGATATACGATTATATTGATGGTATCATTCGAGCCCACTGCTTGCATCTCACGCAAATCGAGGTCTGCAAAGTAGTTGAGATTGTTATCTGCAGCCATGTATACAATAAATGTCCACGGCTTTTTTGGCGCAGCAGCAAAGCAACTCGCTGCCGTTAACAGCAATACAACAAGGCTCATAGAGCGCATGAATAGAGTACGCATAACGACTCCCCGTTTTTAAACACACTCACAACATCCATTAATCATGCTGCGTCATCGTTTCACAGCCACATGAAAATAGCAACTGCTCTCACGACCACAAAATATCGCGCACGCGCGCTACGATGGCATGTGCATCAATGCCATGGTATGCCAGTAACTCTTCGGGCTTTCCAGAGCGCGGCAATCCAGATACCGCAAGGCGATGTACTTTAATGCCCGAGCAGCACACTGCAGCAGTTACCGCTTCGCCTATACCGCCTTCATAATAGTGATCTTCTACTGTCACAATTTTGTTACCTGAAGCACGCCCTACGCGCAAAAGCGTTTCTCCATCAAGCGGCTTAACTGAATACAAGTCAATAATAGAAATACGTACCTGCTTCTCGCCAAGGAGTAACTCATCATACGCTTTAAGCGCTTCAAAAAGTGTGATCCCTGCTGCAACAACGCACACGTGATCATGATCACTTTCTTTGATCACTTTACATCCGCCAATAGGAAACTCTTCATCATCTGCGTATATCACCGGCGTTGCTGCACGCGTGGTACGCAAATAGGTAATGCCTTTATCATAGTGTGCACTTTGTTGCACGAGTTTATACGTGCTGACTGCATCACTGGGATACAATACGATTGATTCAGGCAATGCGCGCATCATGGCAATATCTTCAAGCGCCATTTGCGATGGGCCATCTTCGCCGATCGATACACCACAATGCGATCCTACAAGCTTGATATTTGATTGGCCAATTGCTGCCATGCGAATTTGATCATGCGCACGCGTAAAGAATGCGCCAAATGTTGATGCATAGGCAAGCTTACCGCGTAGCGCAAGCCCCACGGCCATGCTTACCATGTTTTGCTCTGCAATAAAGCACTGCACAAATCGT
Organism: Candidatus Babeliales bacterium; assembly: GCA_020053845.1. Taxonomy (GTDB): domain Bacteria; phylum Babelota; class Babeliae; order Babelales; family Vermiphilaceae; genus JAGVMI01. The sequence goes on along the minus strand of JAGVMI010000041.1, from coordinate 7,058 downwards.
TCTTTGTGCTTTGCTTCAAAAATATCTGCATACGTAGAGTTTTTCACTTCAGCATCGAGCGCTACTACGCGATCATTCACATCGCCGAGTGCTGCAAGCGCTTGGCCATATACTTTACGCGTAGCCGCCATATCACCCAACTGATAGGCAGGATCTGCAAGCACTGTTTTTTCAGGCGCAATGTGCACTGCGCGCTCTGTATGCACAGGCAGATTAGGCGCCCATACCTCTTTTGATGTGTAGCTTGCTGCATGAGTAAAGCGACGTTCAAGTCTGCTGAGCACATCGGCAAGCTGATCTTTGGTAAATGGCTTGCCATGAAATCCTTCTTTATTTTCTGCAATATCAACGCCGTACCCTTTGAGCGTTTTTGCAATAATAATAGACGGCTGGCCTTGCACTTCACGTGCCTGATCAAACACATGCATAAGTTCAGCAATGTCATGACCATCAACTACGAACGTTTTCCACCCAAATGCGCTAAACATCTGCACATACTTATTGATGTTATGGCCTTGCATTGTTTGACCACTTTGGCCCAAGCGATTGCAATCAAGGATGCCAATCATGTTAGAAAGTTCATAATGCGCCGCCACTGCAGCAGCTTCCCATACTGATCCTTCTGCAAGTTCACTATCTCCCATGAGCACATAGGTACGATAATCACGCTTATCAATGCGTGCATTGATTGCCATACCAGCACCGATAGAAAGGCCTATGCCAAGCGAACCGGTAGCAGCTTCAGTGTGGCTAAAACGAAATGTAGGATGGCCTTCCAATACTGAATCAAATGCGCGATACGTGAGCACATCATCTTCAGTAAGCACCCCCACTTCTTTCCACGCCGCATACAGCAGCGCTGATGCATGGCCTTTTGAGAGAATAAAACGATCATTGTTAGGATCATGAAAGTTTGCAGGATTGTAACGCATTGCATAGAAAAAAAGCACTGCTACAATATCTGCCGCTGAAAGACACGTAGTTGGATGGCCAGAGCCAGCCTCTGCCGGCATAATGATTGACCACCGGCGGAGTTGATACGCTTTATGCTCCAAAAAGGGGCGCCACTGCATCATATGAAGATCCTTTTTTGCAAAATGAATGTATGCTTTTGCAAGTAAAGCTACCAATGGCGCTTGTAAATATCAAAAAGCTGCTTGCTCTCACATCTATTTAACGATAGCATCTTCGGATGCAGATAATAAACGCTGCGTTCACCATGAAAAATGTGCCGCATACGGCAATGTAATACTCTCATCTAAGGAGATATCATGACAAAAAAAGGTACTATTTTCTTGTTCCTGCTCGTAAGTTGGATGGCTCAGGGATCTCAAGGAGACAGCAATCAAAAGCAGCTTTTTCCCGATCCACTTTTTCCCCCTACCAATCAGTCGCAAACAGATGATGAGCTCAATGCACAGCTCAAGAAAATTGCTGATAGTAAACTGCAAATAAGATTAGACCAGCTTGAAAAAACGATGACACAAAAAGATGAAGAGATAAATAAGCTACAAATAACACTCCAAGATGAAAAAGATACTTGGCTGAAAAACACCAAATTAACGAGCGAAATTGTCGATCAACTTAAAAATAAAAACTCATCACTTGAGCAAGACACACAAGAAAAGCAGGAAGCGTTAGACAAGATCGCGGCCAGCTTAGCAACACATGCGCAAACTTTTGATTTGCTTAGCAAAGAAAAACAAATCCTCGAAAAAGATTTTGAAACTCTGCAAAATGCGAATAAAGATGCACTAACCTCGATCACACACCTCACAAATAGCCTGTCCCAAAGCAATGATACTAATCGAACTTGTCTGCAAACGATACAAACACTTGGCCTCTCTCTTCACCGTTGGAAGCATGGATTTGCTGCGCTTGCTGGAGTAACCATCGCAAGCATTCTTGGCAATATTCTACTCGGCTATTGCCACAGCCATAAATGCGATACGCAAGAGAGCATACCAAGCACAACGCCAGCAACCCCGCAGATAGCTCAAGCTGCTGATGATGAAGTATCCGCAGCGCCAGTTTTGCCCGAAGAAGAGCCATTTGCAATTCAGCAAGATCAGGAAACAGCAGGATTTGAAACAGATGCTGATGAGCAAGATGAAGAATCCTTCCCGCAAGCAATTCCAACAGTGAGCGATGTATCAGAACCTCAAGAAAGCGAATTAATTGCTGCTGCCTAAGCGCTAATCTTTCTTGTGCTTTTTCGATTCTTACCGGCGCCAGTTATCTTCATAATGCTACGCATTGCACCATAATGGAGGTAAAATGAGCGCCGGTTTGCGCGTTATACTTCAAGGAAAATCTCTCATGAACAAAAAACTTTTTTTCGCTTTATGCTTTATAACTATCGCATCTGTACAGCAGAGCACTCTGCATGCAGCTCACACGGCGGACAGTTCAGGTAATTTTTCCAACTCCGCACAAACTGAAATAGGTACGACTCTTGCAGCATATGACGACATAAGAAAAGAGTTGGAAAATATACGAGCAGAATTTGAAAATGCCAAAAAAATTGCGGATGAAAAAGATAAGTTGCTCGAGCAATCACAAAAGAAATACGAAGAGGCTCTGCAATTGAGTAAAGAAGTTACTGCAACAAACACACAAGTGAGCAATCAGCTTATCTATTCTCAACAGGCCCTAATCAGGTTGCAAAGCAAATTCACAGCGCTCGGTGTAATAACAATCGTAAGCCTTGTTGGGGCAAACACGTTGTTCAGCTTTAGCCTGGGCCACATGTATGCAAAAGACGAAAATGTACAAACCGCGACGCCTGAGTGTCTACCAAAAGCTCAGGCTGCGAATGGTGCGGCAAAAGTTATGATGCCGAAAGAGCAGGTAGCTCGTAGCAAACCTAATCATTAATCTTTCTTGTGTTTTTTAGATTCTTGCCGGCGCCAGTTATCTCCGCGCGACCATGGAATCATGGTGGCGATATATTGAGCGCCGGTTGACATTTTGCGCTTCGTTGAATCCATTACATTGCGCCAGTTTTGACGCACACGCGATCCAATATTGCCAAATATTTTCTTCATATATGATCCCCTGACTATGCCGCACTACCGCTTACTGGCCATTATCATACTGAATACCATCAATAAATCTCAATGAACAGGCATGACAGGATGAAAAGAAACGGGTAGGATGGTAATCATGATAGCGCGTAAATATGCACCTTTTATAGAAAAAGTGATACGGTTTTGCCACCTGCAGCTTTTTCTCACCACACTTTCGCTTCCGGTACTTATTATTTGGGGACTTCCCTTATCTTTCCTCTCGCCCATTGGCAATTTTATTTTCGGTCCGGTGCTTACCGCTTTCTTGCTCATCAGCTCAATTCTTTTTTTCACGCAATTGCTGCATATACCCAATAGTTTTTTTGGTATGCTGCTTGAATGGATCACCCATGGCTGGCACTTTATACTGCGCTTTGCCAATACCTCAACGCTCATAGCGTGTGAGCGCCCACCTTTGTGGCTTTTGCTGCCCTTGCCTGTGTGCACGCTCCTGCTTATCCATATTCCCTTCTTTCAGCCGCGCAAGCGTAATATGTTTAGCCTTTTTGTGTTACTGTGCCTTCCGTATCTCTACACCCTACTTTTTCATGCATCGTCAGGCATACTGCCTGTCGCATGCACGCGCTCTGCAGTTACCCTCTTTAAACATGATGGCCATGTGTTTGTTATAGATCCTGGCGCAATTGGGCAAACGCCCTCGGCATCTTCATGGGTTACGTACACGCTCACGAGCAACTTGGCTCAGAAAACAGGCAGCCTTGTTGTCGATCGTTTTATCGTGATGCGTTTGGGATCTCGCATTTTTGAAGCATTAACGACACTGCTTTCAAAAATCACTATCAAAGAAATTATGATTCCCTACTGGAGTGGGCATATTCCCAAAAATAGCTGGCGTGCCTACAAAAAATTCACGAAAAAAGCGCGTGAACTTAACTGCCGCATCACTCGCATTCCACAAGAGCCAGTAACGCTCCTTGAAACGCCCCATGCCCTGCTGCGCATTGAACCCACTAAGCGTACACTCCGGCACGATCAAGCCACGTACAAAGCAGCACGGATAAGCGGTTTTATTGACAATGAGCACATCGATATCTATGCTTCACAGCAAGGAAAGAAAAAAACCGCACCAGCGTGTATCGCGTGAAAAAAAGGGACGGTAAATGGTTAACAAACCTATTCTTCTTATCGTAGCTAGCGAAGGTTTTCATCCCGTTGAATACGGCGAAACAAAGAAAATTCTTCAAGAAGCTGGCTTTACCGTCAAAACAGCAAGCAATAGTACTGCTCCTGCTATCGCTAAAGATGGCTCAACTACAGAGGTTGATCTGGCCCTACGCAAAGTATCAGTAAACGATTATGCGGGCATATTCTTCATAGGCGGCCCTGGAGCTATAGAAAATCTTGATAATGAAACAAGCCATCACATCGCACGCGATGCAATGGCTAAAAATGTTCCTGTAGGCGCAATTTGCATTTCGCCACTCATCCTTGTAGCTGCCGGTGTGTTACAAGGCAAGAAAGCTACTGGATGGAATGAACACGGTGAACTTGAAAAAGCATTTAAAGATCACGGTGTTCAGTATGTTCCTGATAAAGTAGTAGTCGATGGCACGATAGTAACAGCATCAGGTCCACAAGCAGCTCAGCAATTTGCTGAAGAAATTATCGGCATACTGCAAAGCTCAAAAACGTGGGGCTAATACTCACTCAATTCCATCAACTAATATGGCACGCGCAGGAGCGGCTTCAAGCCCTATAATGTTGAGCGGCAAGCACACCAAGAAATATTCTCCTTGCTGCACATGCCCCAAGCGCAAGCCTTCTACAATAGCAACGTCAGCTTCCATAAGCGCGCGATGCGTATCGTGGTGTGGCTGATTGCGTTCAATCCCTAAATAATCAATGCCTACCAAACCTACGCCTATTTCAGCCAAATAGCGCGCACCTGAAGCTTCGAGAAAAACAAAATGAGGATCAAATTTTTCTGTAGGACTACGGAAGCTATTTGATGTTTTAAGAAGAACTAAATCGCCTTCTTCAATATCAAATTCTTCAAGGTGCTCTTCTGTGATGCCGGTTTCTGGTGATACATCAGTTAAATCAAGCACTACGCATGGCCCAATAAAACGTTCCGGATCCATTTGATCAATGGTAAGCCCATCTTTTAAAAAATGAGCAGGAGCATCAACGTGCGTGCCGGTATGTGAACTAAGCGTGATGACTGATTCACGCACGCCATCTTTTGTGAAAGTGCGCGTTTCTTCAAAGTTCACAATCTTTTTATCTTTGTAGCCGGTGGTGGCGGTACTGATTGGCCAGCTGATGTCGATTATTTTCATGTGGTTAATCCTTTAATGTTTTAATTGCATGTCCTCCAAATTGCTGCCGCAAGAGTGCAACAATTTTAGTTGCATCATCACCACCCGTCGTGCGCGACCATGCACGCACATCAAGTGCACGTTTGATTACAGGAACTGCAATCTGATTGCGATCCGCATCTTCAACCGTCCACAATCCCATGCCGCTTTCTGCAATTTCTCCCGACACAGAATCAAATTGTTGATCATGTGCGAAGATATTGTGTGCAAGCTCAAGAATAAATGAGCGAATCACTGAGCCATGGTTCCACAGCTCTGATATTTGTGCAAGATCAAGATCATCTTTTTTGAATGTACCTGATTTGATGAGCGCAAAGCCTTCTGCGTATGCTTGGAGCAATCCATACTCAATGCCATTGTGCACCATCTTCACATAGTGCCCAGCTCCTGAAGGCCCCACAAGTGCATGCCCCCCTGGCGCTGCAATCGCATCAAAGAGTTGCGCTACACGATCGTATGCGTCCTTTGTGCCGCCTACCATCAAGCAAAAACCATGCTCTCTTCCATGCACACCGCCTGATGTACCACAGTCAAGAAACGCTATACCATCTTGCTCAAGCTCACGTGCGCGGCGTTGAGAATCAGTAAATTTGCTGTTGCCGCCATCAATAAGTAGATGCTTTTTAGTGAGGTGTGGTTTGAGCGATTCGATGGTGCGATCAACAATTTCGCCAGCGGGCACCATAATCCAGATGATGTCTGCACTTTCTGCTAACTGCGCCAGTGTTGCAATAGGCGTTACGCCTTCTTTTTTAACCTGTTCGCGTGCTTGCTCGCTTAAATCAAAACCAAACACTGTGTGGCCACCTGCAGCAGCACGCGCAGCAATTGCATTTCCCATCCGCCCCAGACCTATCACGCCAAACTTCATGAACGCCACCTCATATCGTGTTTGTGCTCAAACGTTTCTACCTGTGTAGGCCCTTGCGAACCTGGTTCGTAAAAATAGAGCGGTATGTGCCGCGATCGTATCACGTCAATTATTTTCCACGAAAGTTCTATTTCATCAAAACGTACTGACACGGAGCGCTCGCCGCGCATCACTTCTTCAAGCAATGTTTCATACGCTTCAGTTTCATGCTGACCATACACACAGCTGTGGCAAAATTCCATGGCAATAGGTACGAGCTCATTTGATTTGCCCGGTTTTTTGGCGTTAAGCGTAAGAATGAATGTTGCCTCTGGCGCTACACGAATAGTGAGCCAGTTGGATTCAAGAGGACATGATCGCGTGAAAGGACAATCAACTGCTTTGAATTTTATGTGAATAACCGTTTCACGCTTTGCAAGCATCTTGCCCGTTTTTAGATAAAAAGGAACGCCGCGCCAGCGATCATTATCGATCATCAAATGAAGCAAGCTGAATGTTTCTGTAGTCGAACCCGGTTTGACTCCTGATGCATCACGATAGCCAATATATTGGCCATTAAAGCCATCTTCAAAACGCGTCTTTTCAAGTACACGCGCACGCTCAACGCGTACAAAATCGCCGTGCAATTTTTCCGGGCTTTCCATAGCAATGAGCGCCATGAGTTCAAGCATGTGATTTTGAACTACGTCAGAAAGTGCGCCATATGCATCGTAGTATCCTGCACGATCACCCACACCAATCGTTTCGCTCACGATAATCTGCACTTCCTCAATGTGTTCC
>JAGVMI010000119.1 GCA_020053845.1 Candidatus Babeliales bacterium | reverse complement strand
TAATAGCAACTCTTGCGTAGCTGCTACGGAATTAGAGCCAGGCAATCTGCTTATTGCTTATAACTCCCAAGATGCTCAAGAAAATGAGTATCTCAACTTCATAGATGTGAAACACAAGCGCGATGCATCTATGAGCATCCCTGGCGCACATCAGCTTTCATTTTCTTCACAAGAAGGCAATGGCACCGCATGGCTCACTATTGGTACCCTTTTGGATGATGATACATTCAGTACACACATAGTGCGCATTGGCCGCAATGGTGCAGATCAAGCACTTAAAATACTCGCTACAAGACAATTACCCGACATCGATAATACCCATGGCGGAGGAACAGGATGGTCTTGCGACGGCAATTATCTGCTTCTAGCCAAGCGTAATGCACAAGGCGCCTGTAAAATAAAAAGTTACTCGCCACCCGCAGACAAATTCATAGCAAAATCACCGATGGGTGACATACAACTGCCTCAAGATCAGCTCCATTTCCCACTCGATCTCACGCCTGATAAAGCGCATGCAATTATTAACAATGATGTAATGCATACTACACGGCAATTCATAGTTGCACACGCAATTGATCAATTACATCCGCAAACAAATGAACGGCAGAAAAATCTTACGCGCGCCATATTTGCTCGCGAAATAGGGCAAAAGAGATAATATTCAGACGTTCGTCCAAGGACGCCTATGCCAAATAGTATATGCCACAGACGCGCCAACTTTGATCGTTTGTAAATAAAGAGACTGCTGACGAACAGGAATTTACTAGTTTGACATTTTTGAAAAAGTCTTTAGGCTTAATAATAAGCCAGTTTTGTGGGATTTTAATACTCAACTACGTATCCAATCGCACGATTGATCGTTTTGAAGCTTAGAAAACCTTCAGGCAGGCCCATAGCCATGCTTTCAAAGCTATTCAAGGCCCTCAAATGCCTTTTAGAGCTTTGATGGGAAGATAAAAACTTAACTATGGTTAGAAATTAAAACACTTAAATGTGGGGAAGGTTAATGAGACAGTTCAATAATACTCCGCAAGCTCATACCAAAGGCGTTACTGCCCCTGGTAAGCAGCGCTCGTATAATGAGATCGTAGATTTTCTCGATACTAATTGGGAAACAAATAAGAACGATCTTTCCCTTGCGACTATCAAGCAGCTTGATCAAGCACTTGGCTCTCTCACTCAAAAAGTTAATACCATTTTGGTCACCGGTACCAATGGTAAGAGCTTAACTGCTCACTTTTCTACACGGTTGCTTGCCCAAGAAGGGTTGAGCGTCGGTACATTCTTTGCTCCACACTTGCTTACTTACAATGAAAGAATCGTACTTCAGAATGAAACGGTATCAAGCAAAACATTCAGCGATCTTGGTAACGAAGTGCTCAACGCTGCAGAAGCAGCTGGCCTAACGCCAAGTTCTCGTGAAGTACTCTTGATGATGGCGCTTTTGCACTTTAGAAACAGCAATGTTGATGTTGCTATTCTTGAAGTTGATGAAAGCTCTCACGCAAATCCTATCACGATTTGTGCTCCAAAAATTGTTGCAATTACCCGCGTAACTGATGGTACTGAAAAGCAATTGAGCGATGAAACCATCCAATCAGTGCTCAGCGTGGTTAAGCCTGGATCGCACGTAGTATGTGCAGATCAAAGTAAAATTAACTTGCATGCGATGCAAATCGCTGCAGAACAGTTGGGCGGCGTATGGGCAATGCCTATTCGTAAGCTCGCTGCACTTGCGTATCCGTTTGAGCAATTGCACGGCAGATGTGCTGCACTTGCAGAACGTATCGCACAAATTTATGTCAATTCCATAGTGAGCAATGAAACGTCAGCGCAAGGCAATAGCTTGCTTGCCAAGCAAAAAGGCCAGCGCGGTCGCCCTACCCTTGAAGCAAAGCGCCAATCAGAATTGAATCCTAAGCGTACGCTTGAGCAATTCTGGAAAGAAACGCTGAGCACATTGCCAGCGCGCTTCCAGTTGCTTGATAAGGAAAAGCCAATCATCTTGCTTGATAATGCATCCAACCTTGATGCGTTCAAGAACTTGTTGCTTGGTATCAGATTGCTCCACTATCAGCGTTCGCTCAAAGGCCTTGCAATTATTCTTGGCTGCACTGAAAATGCGGTGGACATGACGGAGTTTCTCAAGCTCTTGCGTTACTTCTTTAAAAAGACATCCGGCCTCGTGGTGGTGTGTCCTGTAGAAGCAAGTCCTGCTCAACAGACTGGCCGCTCATGGGATGTGGAAAAAGTAACCAATGATATTAAGAGCATGAAGATTAAAGCAGTTTCTGCTGCTAACTTCCAAGATGCGTTTAAAGCAGCACAAGATGCTGTTGATGAACGCCAAGGCTTGGTAGTTATCACCGGCTGCGCATCGATCATTGCTAAGTACTGGCATCACAAGGGTATTAAGAAGGTTTAACAGCCTTTTGATGATACTATGCTGATTGCTACACTTACTATTGTTTTTATGCTTGGTTTGTTATACGGACACTCCTTTGCGTCACAGCAAAGGAGTGTTTTTGCGTCTTATGATAACTGCAACGCTGCCACTATAAAACGCCGTGTATTCCTTCACTTTATCTGCCGCGTTACCATACTCGCGGGCCTTGTTGCCATCCTGTTGCGATCACAAACTATACCCTCTATACTGAGTGTTGGTTTATTTATCGCGGCAATTTGGCTCGTAATTATCTACAAAAAGGCTCATTGTGTATGAACGGTCTTGACCTACTGGAGACGCAACAGTGGTCACTGTCTGGGCTCTTTGGCTATGACCATCCTTTTTTAAACGTCAATAGCAAAACGCTCATCAACACATGGATTGTGCTCGCACTGTTGCTGGCAATTGTTTTTTTCTTGAGACTTTTTCTCAATAAAAAAGGCTCCATGATCCGCTTTGTAACGCTTGAGTATGCACGCTTTTTCATTGATTGGTGCAATCAAGCGATCGGCGAATTCTCGTTCAATCATGTTACCTTTATCATGAGTCTTTTTACCTTCATTTTGCTGTGCAATACCATCTCTTCTATTCCATGGCTTGAAGAGCCAACGACCGACATTAATACCGCACTTGCACTCGGCTGTATTTCATTTGTATATGCACAAGTAGCAAGTATTCTTGCACTCGGCCTATGGGAATATATTAAGGGGTTCTTCTCCCCCTTCTTTCTTATGCTTCCGCTCAATATCATTGGGCGCTTGGCAACCGTAGTATCGATATCATTCCGCCTTTTTGGCAACATGTTTGGCGGATCGATTATCAGTGCTATTTACTCAAATCTTATCCGCAAATCGGTGATCTTTCAGCTTGCGGGTATTTTCTCAGGATTCAATTTAGCAGTCATGCTTTTCTTTGGTGTGTTTGAAGGTTCGCTTCAGGCTTTTGTTTTCACGATGCTCTCGCTTACGTATTTAGCTATTGCTTTACAAGGCGGCGGGCACTGATATGAAAGAATCATCATGATTGATACATCTGCGCTTATACACTTTGGCACTATCGTATTTACTACTGCTGCATCTGCAATTGGCGTAGGCATAGGGCAAGGGCTCACGAGCGCTACTGCCATTGAAGCTATGGATGAGCAGCCAGCCGCGCGTGGCGACATTGCAAAAACAGCCATCCTTGGCATGGCACTGATCGAAACTGCTGCACTCTTGGGCGTTATTGTATCGATCATTGTATTGCTGGGCACTTCGGCTGAGCATACTATCTACACCTCATTATCTGAATTTGGCATTGCATTTTCCGTTGGCCTTTCAGCACTAGTGCTTGGCATCATCTCAGCACGCCCTGCGCAAGCTGCATGTATGTCTGTAGCACGTCAGCCATTCTTGGCACAAAAAATTATGCGTTTCATGCTGGTGACGCTTTCATTAGTACAAACGCCGCTCATTTTTGGTTTGATCATTGCGATATTCATCAAAAATCAGGCTGCCGTAGCCTTTTCAATTGGTGATGGCTTGCGACTCATTGCAAGCGGGCTTACCATGGGCGTGGGTAGCATTGGGCCTATCGTTGGCCTTGCACTCCTTTCGCAAGCTGCATGCAAAAGCATCGGCACCAATCGCAATGCGTATAATACGTTGCTTACCTTCACGCTTGTGGGCCAAGCAATTATCGAAACACCCATAATTTTTGCACTCATACTCTCGCTCATGATGCTTTTCATGGTGTCTCCTCTTGCCGAGCATCAGCATCTTGAAGGCTTTGCATTTTTCGCAGCAAGTATCTGCTTTGGCTTGGGAACACTAGGCACAGGACTGAGTTCAGGTAAAGTAGCAGCCACTGCATGTGAGCAGATCGCAGAACATCCTGAACAAAGCGGCGTAATATCCCGCTTGAGCATGTTTGCTCAGGGGCTTATTGAAACATCAGCGATTTATGCTTTTATTGTCGCCCTCTTTCTCATATTTCTTCGAGAATAATGTTCGTTATGTAACGAGATAGATAATGAAGCACAAACATCTCTCTCCCGTTGTATATATCATCACCAAACTCGAACTGGGCGGCGCTCAAAAAGTCTGTCTTTCTCTGCTTGCATCACTGCGCGCGCGCGGTATTCCCGTCAAAGTAATCTGTGGCGCAGGCGGTACACTCGATGCACATGTGAAAAATGATCCTGATATCATATTCCTTCCCGCTCTTATACGTGAACTATCACTTAAAGGAATCATACAAGAGTGGCGCGCATTTGCAGCACTCGTAAATCATCTAAAACTTCTTAAAAAACAACTACCGCATGTAATCGTACATACGCACAGCTCAAAAGCAGGTATTCTTGGCCGCTGGGCTGCATGGTGGGCAGGAATCAAGACACGCGTGCATACAGTGCACGGCTATGCATTTCACAAGCATCAACGCCGTTTCGTGTCATGCTTAGTGTATCTTGCAGAGCTTTTTACCAGTATGGTTACGACACACTACGTATGCGTATCTTCTGCTGATGTTAAAACAAGTATTGGGCTCTTCCCCGACTTTGCAAAGCGCCACACCATTATTCGTGCTGCTATTGACTGGCCACAGTTTTTCACTCCTGCACGCACAACGCCTGCATGGCCAAGTGCTCATGAAGCGTTCATATTTGGCAGTGTTGCATGTTTCAAGCCACAGAAAAATATCATCGATTCGCTGCGCGCATTTGCTCTCGTACACGCACACTATCCACACACACGCTATGAAATTATTGGCGATGGTGCTCAACGGCCATTAATTGAAAAGTGGATCAGCGAACATAATCTATCACATGCGATCACGCTGCACGGCTGGCAAGAAAAAGTGAAGCCTATTATGGCGCTCTGGCATGCATTTATATTGAGCTCACTCTGGGAAGGACTGCCCTGCTCAGTAGTTGAAGCACGCGTGCTCAAGCTACCGGTGATCAGCTATGATACAGGCGGCATTCATGACGTTATATCCCATGGCGAGAATGGGCTCCTATATCAACAAAAAGATTGGCAATCGCTTGCGCAAGGCATGCTGCAGCTTGTTGAGAACAAAGAGCTCTACAATCGCCTTGCAGGATATCAAGAAACACTTGAAGATTTCGACGGCGATCACATGGCAACACAACATATCAACTTATATCAGCAGCTTAATCATTAACTACACGTTAATGGCTTGCACTGCCTACCGCCAAGCCCCTATGTCACGATAAGCCGACTGTACCTTCTAAATCTACCCCTTTATGCCTCGCCCCCGCTCAAAACACACATAC